>JBAPTX010000365.1:0-4101 GCA_049282375.1 Calditrichia bacterium | reverse complement strand
GCACATCGCTGATCAGCACCTCCGAAAGCTTCACCGCAATGGGTTGCGGCCTGTTTACGGGTATTGCGGAAAAATACAACGACAAAAGCGAATGAAAACCGGGGGGAATGACAATGCCGCCCAGGCTTACCACGATAAAGTTATAGGTGCCGACCCCAGTCTGGTGATAAAAAAAATCCAGGTGCTGGTAAGCGGCCTGGGAACGAACCGAATCCAGTGACAGACTGTCTCCATTAAACTGAAGTTTAAACTGAAACCCGGCCACCGTGTCGCGGTTGGCGAGTTGGAGTTCCACTGGTTTTTCGCAGTTGAGCCCGGGATCACCATATCCATCCTCGATGATCAGAAAATTGGAATTGGACCTGAGCAGCATGGGTAAAAATACCAGAATAAAAATAAGGAATACTTGAATAGGCTTCATTTCTTCGTCCCCTCTGGATTGAATCCCGTTTAAAGATACCTCAAGCGTTCCACCTGCAGGGAAATTCCTTACAGGGGGTGGCCGCCGCAGGGAATTACTTCAGCAGGATTAATTTTTTATGGGCAACATAATCTGCAGCTTGAATCCGCAGGATGTAAACTCCGCTGGAAAGCTGAACACCCCGGTTATTGCGTCCGTCCCATTGCAGTATGTGCCGCCCGGCCGGGGTGTATTGATTGTCCAGCAGTGTTTTTACCCGCTGACCCAAAATATTGAATATTTCCAGATCCACTTTAACATCCCTCGGTAACTGGAAAGAGATGTGCGTTACCGGATTAAAGGGATTGGGGTAATTGTTATGAAGAATGAATTTGGCCGGCAGCAATTCGGCACGGGCGGTGGTGTTCTCTTTAACCACCATCATCATTTTCCCGTCTGCGGTGGCCAGCACGGCTTCTGCGAGTTCAAAGGTTGAATTTGCAGCATCTGCATCCAGTATTTCGAACTGCAGTAGTGGAGCATCTTCCGGCGCAAACTGCTTTCCATCAATGTTGTAAATCAGAAACAGTGCTTTACCTTTTCCATTGTCACTAAAGCGGCTGGAAAAAGTATGGATACTGTTGCCCTGCAGCAGTGGTGCAATCGGCTTTACCACAGCCGGATCATAATTAATCTCCACCTGAAGTGCGGCAGGGTGGTATTCGGATTCCAGCAGCAAAGGCAGGCGGGCCACCCCCTCTTCCGTAAAAAATTGTTCGGGAAGGGAAACTGTAACAGTTTCGGTTGCCGACCGGACCGGCTGGGGAGCAGTCCTTCCCAGGATGTAGTTGATCACACCCACCAGATCCGCCACATTGATCAGCAGGTCGCTGTTGTAGTCCGCTGCATATTCCTGAGCGCCGCTGAAATTTCTGGTGCCGAGAATGTTATTCATCAAATACACCACATCGGTAATATTAATCAGACTGTCCAGTGTTACATCGCCCTTTATGCTGCTATAGGCCTGCGGTGCAGTCGTTGTGAATTCAAAAAGATCATTGGGCGTGAGGGGTTTCTGTCCCACAAACCGGATGACGCTGCCCGGGGAAGGCGGCAAACCGCTGAACTGTCCGAGGTGCGGCCCTGCCGTATAGGGAAGGGTGCCGATGATAAGGCGCCCCAGATTATGGCCGCTATCCCATAGCGAGCTCCAAATAATGTTGTTTAATACATTATTTCCCCCATCCGCCAACAGCTCTGCTTCGTCATAAGGATAAGTGGTGATGAAAATCCGTTCGAAACCATTCTGAGTACCGAGGGGTGTATCATGGTAAATATTCCAATAGAAATCGTCATCATCATCGAGAATCATGGCATTGACCTGCGTCGCCTGGCTGCTGTCGTTAATCAGCCAGACATTAAAAGGCAGTCGGGCCCCGCCGATGGTGTTAAGACTTCCCCCCAGCAAGGTGCTCTCGCGCCATCCTTCCATAAACCAGGTATTGGTCGCCGGATTTGGTGCGTTGGTCCAGCCGGAAAGCACAATCTGTCCGTCGGTCTGCGGGGATGCCACGAACTCGATCACCACATCATTGGTAAAATTTTCCCTCCAATTCCACCGTTGTAAATTTTCAGGTGCAGTCTGGACACCCTGAGCGGTTAAAAAGAACCGCGGGTCCTGCGGTGCAAATAAATAGTTGGGATTCAGGTTAAGATTGTCGTCCAAGACCAGGCCCCAGTCATTGGGATCCACCTGCACGACTTTCAGAATACCATTTGAAGGATTTATTATTTTAATCATGACTCCCTTGTAGATTGTCGAAGCATTCCCCTTGTTGAAACTGGTCTGATCGAACAAAACCGTATCCCCGTCAGTGACGTCATACAGATTCCATCGCAACGCATTTTGGATAGTTTTGAAATGTACCTGGTAGGTGTGTCCGGTCACTTTAGTGGGATCGACCACTTGTGTGAATACCTGCCCGAAACTCAAGCCGGTGAGGTGTTGTGCAAGGGAGTCGCTGTTCACAGTACTATAATTAAACCCGCTGACGCCGCCTAATGGTATGGCGGTTATCCTGTCCGCATCTGATTTTATAACAGGCGGCGCACCAATCATGAGATAGGCCTCGGCAGTAACACCAAAATAGTAAGGTTTTCCATTCTGCAATGGTGCGCCAACCTGCCCTGCTGCAGGATGATAATTTTCGCTGATTTCAATAAAGTGCGGGTGATTATAAGAAACCGGCTTTTTAATCTTACCCACATCCCAGTGGCTCACCAGAACCGGATCGCTGCCAGCGGCATCGGCATACTGGTAAACTGAATAACCATAAAAGTTATAAGTGGTATCGTCTGCGACCGGGTATGGCGGGTTTCCTGGCAGGGAGTCTCCATACATCATGCCAAAAATTTCATGAGTTGCCGAATAGAGAGTGCCGTCGGGATTGTATTCACTGCGATTGTCCCATGTCAGCACAACTTTTCCCGGTAATCCGCTGGCGCTAATTTCCGGTTTCGCCGGCTTTTGCACAAAATCAAAATCGGCGTCATAAATATCCTGCACCAGATCGGATAATCTTTTCAATTTCCGTACACTGAATAAATTGTCCAGTTCTTTGGAGACCAGCGCAGATACTACAACCTCCTGCACACCCGGTTCTCCGAAATCAGGCAGGCCGTTGGTATTACTGTCCTGCCACGGCGGCATGTCGAAGGGGCCGGTGATCAACAATGCGCGGCGATCCATGGAAGCCGGTTCCAGCCAACCTGCACCGCTGAAGGGATCTCCGGTGAACATGAATCGGGTAGGTGGTGCCGTGGGATTGGTGCCGTCTCCGCCGTAGGTAATTGGGCTGCCGTCTTTCCAGAGGGCATTCATATACTGCCATACATGCCGGGCGGTTTGGGGATTCGCCTGCATAGACATCCCTTTTTCATAAAATACGGCAGCGGTTAAGAACAGCATGGCTTTATTCTGTAAAAGAGTCCCATTTGGAAGCTGCACGACGGAGCCGGGTTGATCAATAATGGGGCCCTGTAAAAAATCGAATCCGGCTGCGGGTGGAGCCATACCGTAAAAAGAGTCATCATTATCCATATTATAAGCAAATCCCAGATTCCGCAGCGTATCCGATCCATGTAAATCATCAATTGAACTGCCAATATCCAGATCCAGCCATATTGCGAAATAGGTACTGTCCCACGGTTTGCCGCTTTTATTCGTGATCTGCCATTTCAGAAATGTTACATCCTGCAGAGCGGAAATTTCGGAGTATTGCCAGGCAGTCTGGCGAATCTCCGCATTAAGGGGGTTATTATTTTGAAAGATATGGTGCGGTGCTAAATCATTCCACAAGCTGAAGGCGGTTATATCACCCTGTAATCTGGGCATGCCCGCAGCAGTAACCGGCGCCCCCTGATGTACCGGCCAGTCGCTCCAATTGCCGCTGCCATCGGACTTGATTACATACCATCGATACTGATAATTCTGCGGGTCTGCTGCAGAATCCGGCGCAATGATTCTACCCGGCTGAAACTCGCTTGCGGCATATTCTACCGCAGAAACTTTCAGGTCCCCATTTACTTTTGCCGATAACCATTGCCCTGCGGCAAACACCGGGCTCAGATTCGAGCCTTTCGGCCACTCCAGTCCCCAATTGCCGGTAGCCAGATTGTAAAACCACAAACCATTATTATAG
>JBAPTX010000364.1:0-4533 GCA_049282375.1 Calditrichia bacterium | reverse complement strand
CTGGAATGAATGGAAATCCGCCTCACCGCGGGTAATCCGGTCCATCGTGCTGCAGTCCGGCAGCTTAACCAACTGCGGCAGCCCGACGGAGACACGGTTATCGGCAAACAGCTCGTAATCTTCTCCCCAGCAAAGGTAAAAGGCCCAGCGCTGCGCCGGAAAGGTGTGTTTTAAAAATGCAATAAACTTGTCAATAAGCTGCTGATAATCCAGAGTGGAGTTAAGTTCTATATTAAATTCATTCAAAGAAGTGTTCACTTTGAAGATGATGCGGTAAAATGTGCGGTCGATAAAATTACGGATGGCCCAGGTTGTTTCCTCATGAAAATAAATGGCGACCACCAGCATGATAAATATAGACGTGAGAGGATGAGACCTGCCGGTAAGCAGGCGCAGCAGAAAAAAAATGAAAAGGTAATAGAACAGGTAAAGAAATGCGGTAACGATAACGCGAAATGTTTTTTTCAGGAAAGGACGATAAAGCACTCGGGAGCTCCGCTAAAATTAACCCAAAATATAGCGCCTGTTGTACTTTGAAAGCAAGGAATGACGAAAGGGATATTGCAGGGTAAGGCCGCCATTGCTGCGGCGGATGGGGCAAAGTCCGTTTGTTTGTACCAAGGGATTATAGTGGAAAATTAATTCTCCGGCTCTGACCGCTTTTTATTGCGGAAGCGGCGGTCCTTCTTTATTTCGGTATAATCCACATCTTCTATATCCCCGGGATCAAAATCCCGCACCTTTTTTTTGGGCCGGCCTTTCATTTCACTTTTCTTTTTGGCACCGGTAAAGGCTGCCAGAAAGACATTTTTTATAAGATAATAGATGAGATAAAACAGAATAAATAACAGGATTAAACGTAGCATTTTAAATTAAACCCTTATCAAGATTAAAACTGACCAGTTTCTTGCCGCTGCGGTGCTTGCTGATTTCCACCAGGATCTGCTGCAGATGATTTTCATGGTGGACAAAGTCCAGGTTATCGGTATTGATAATCAGCAGCGGCGTACTGCTGTAATTCCAGAAGAATTCCTCGTACAGCCTGTTCAGGGCTTCAATATACTCTTCCTTGATTTGCCTTTCATAGGAGCGTCCCCGCCGGCGGATATTCTGCATTAAATGGCTGCTGGAAGCTTTCAGATAAATAGCCAGATCCGGCTTAACGATCCGTTGCTCCAGAATGCGGGCAAGCTTGTTGTAAAGGAACATTTCTTTTTCATTCAGATTCAAAGTGGCAAAAATACGATCCTTCACAAACATGTAGTCGGTAATAATCCGGCTTTCAAATAAGTCATATTGCAGAATATCCTCCTGCTGGCGGTAACGGCTCAGCAAAAAGAACATCTGGGTCTGAAAAGCAAAATGTTCGGGATCGCGATAAAAATCTTCCAGAAAAGGATTTTCTTCAAATACTTCCATTACCATGCGGCCGGAGATTTTTTGCTGAAGCAGATGGGCAAGGGACGTTTTTCCGGCGCCGATTACGCCTTCAATAGCAATGTAATTTAAATGGTCAAAATTCAATTCCATTCGGGGTACCATGCAGTTTTCAGCTTTTCCACCTGATTTTTATCCGGGCAGGCTTCCAGCAGCTCTTTTACTGATTGCTGCTGAAGCGGGGAAATAAAACCCTCCGCAATATCTGATAAAGGCTGCAGCACAAAACGGCGGTTATGAAAATCCGGGTGCGGAATTGTTAAATTTTCCGCCCGGGTAATTTGCTGATCGTAGAAAATAATATCCACATCTATTTCCCGGGGGCCCCAATGGCGGCGGGTTTGTCTTCCCACCACTTTTTCGATCTTTTTCAACTCTGTCAGAAGTTGAACGGGGGTCAGTTCCGTTTCCAGTTTTAAAGCGCTGTTATAAAACCACGGCTGATCCGTTTCCCCGTAGGGGGAAGTGCGGTAAAGCGGTGCAACGGCGGTTATTCTGCCCCAGCCGCGGATCAGGTCCACCGCCCGGGTAAGGTAGTGCAGGCGGTCGCCGACATTGGAACCCAGCGCCAGGAATACCTCAGTCATGCTTCGTCCGGAAATGTTCAATTTCAACATTATCGAGAAAGCCATTGAGGGGGACGTTGGGTTTTCTTACCCGGATGCGCACCGATTCCACACTGAAATGGGACAAGATTTGTTCGGCAATCCGGTCCGCCAGGGTTTCCAGCAGGGTAAATTTGTAGCTGCTGAAAATGCGGTGCACAATCTGGTAAACGGCTTCAAAATTTACCGTATCGTGAAGACTGTCTGATTCAATGGCCGGCCCGAAATCACAATCCAGTTCAATGTCCACCTGGAATTTCTGACCCAGTTCGCGCTCGGCCTGGTAATAGCCGTGGTGGGCGTAAAAAATCATATTATTCAGCCGGATCAATCCCATCAGGCCTCTTCCTCAACCACTTCTTTGCTGACCGGTTCCTCCTTAGGGATTGGATAGTTTCCGTTAAAACAGGCATAACAAAAAGACTGGGGCTGTTTTACGCAATCCCTCAAATCGGCTATGTTCAGATATTTTATGGAATCCACATCCACATACTCCTGAATTTCCTTCAAACTCATGCGGTTGGCAATCAGCTCCTCTTTAGTGGGAGTATCGATCCCGTAAAAACAGGGGTGTTTTACCGGCGGCGATCCGATGCGCAAATGAACCCGCCGGGCACCTGCTCCGCGAATCATGCGGATAATTTTACGGATGGTGGTTCCGCGCACTATGGAATCATCCACAATTACCACTTCCTTTTCATTGAAAAAATCTTTCAAAGGGTTAAACTTCTGCCGCACCGACTCATCCCGCAGATATTGGTCCGGGCGAATGAAAGTACGGCCCACATAATGGTTGCGGATCAGGCCGAAATTAAAAGGGATGCTTTTGGCGGCGGCATAGCCCAGCGCCATAAAGTTGGCGGAATCCGGTACCGGCATTACCACATCGGCTTTAAAGTCATCATAAGAAGCCAGCTTCGCCCCGATTTTCTGGCGGACGTTATAAACATATTCATTAAACTGTGAACTGTCCGGGCGGGCAAAATAGACCAGTTCAAAAATACACTGGTGCAGCTTTTCCTGATCTCCGTTAAAAAGCGAATGGCTTTTAACAGAGGAGGCAAAATTATCTTTAGTAACCTGCAGAATTTCGCCGGGCTTCACTTCCCGCATGGAATCGGGGAGCAGAATATCCAGGGCACAGGTCTCGGAGGCAATGGCGACATCATTGCCGATTTCACTGATAAAAAGCGGCCGGAAACCGTTTTCATCCCGGAACACGTAAAGGGAATTGGGTGTGAGAAACAGGGCGGAATACGCCCCCTTAATGCGCTGCATCAACAGGCGGATGGCATCCGGAATGCTGAGTCCCTGCCGCTCGTGCTGATACACCAGAAAACGGCCCAGCAGTTCCCCGTCATTATTCGAGCGCAGATGAACACCCCGCCGCTGCAGCCATTCAGCGGTTTCGCTGTAATTTACGATATCGCCATTGCTGGCTACTGCATATACCGGCCCTGACAATGTTTCGATGAGATGGGGCTGGGCATTGTTCACGATGGAGCTGCCCCGGGTGGGATAGCGCACCTGCCCGATGGCCATGGTGCCCGGCAGTTTCTCCAAAGTCTGCGGCGTAAAAACTTCTTTTACATATCCCATGCTTTTTTCAACTCTTACTGTTCTCCCGTCCGAAGCCGCTATTCCGCAGCTTTCCTGGCCCCGGTGCTGTTCCGAGTAGAGGGCGAGCATAACCTGCGAGGCCACATCCCTGCCGGAACGGGAGACAAATCCTTCAACACCACACATATATCTAAACTCCTTCTGTTGCAAAAATAAATTCAAGTTTAACAAGCCCAATCCTGTTAAGCAACAGGTTTGAGACTTATTTTAAAGGGAAGGTTACGCCCTTGTACAAAGAAATCCTTTTACATAAAGGATCGGCTGCGGTTTCGCGGAAAAGAAAAACAGGCTCGGGAAGTTTCCGGATCGGGAATAAGCAAATGAAGATAGAGCCGGCGGATCAGTTAGAAACGGCTTTATGCAGTTGCGGATTAAAGGGTTCGAAGAAAGCACGGCCGATTGCCAGAATTCCCCGTTGCGGAATCCAGAAATCACCCAGTTTTGTCTGTTCCGGCACCGGCCCCGGAGCTCCCAGCTCTTTGCCTTTGTACCGGGCACTTCCATTTTTAATAATCCAGATCAGCAGCGGATTGGCAATATAATTCTGTCCGTTGGGCACCTTACCGGTCAAACCCAGATGTCCCGCCCGCAGCGCATTGCCGGCAAATGCGCCCATTGCCTTTAAAACCGCATGATTATGCCAGAGGGCATCAGGCATGATGCTGCCCATCAGGTTCATCAGGCGGGAAACGGCTGTGGAAGCCAGCGAAATTTCCCAGTCCAGCGTTTTGCCGCCTTCTATTGTGAGGTGAAGATCGCGCGGGGAGGTCCAGTTTACCTCTATTTCAGCGGTTTGAACCGATTTCAAGGCTTTGCTGAAATAACGTGGGCAGGAAATTTCCGGAGGCTGGTTCTGGTAAAATGTCCATTC
>JBAPTX010000363.1:0-2628 GCA_049282375.1 Calditrichia bacterium | reverse complement strand
CCCATGGGATATGCAGCGGCCACTTTCACATAAACTATGGCGGAATCGCCGGGCTGCAGTGTGCCGCTGAAGGGATAAGCTGAATGCATGGCGCTGTCTGTTACCGCGATCCATGAACTGCCCAGTTCATTTCCTACCAGACCATGTCCGAAGTCGGGTGCAAAGTCGGGAAGTGCCAAACTGTTGATGTTAATAATACCGGCGCTGACATTCATATTCGCATCAAAAACTGGAAAGAGGGCTTTAAAGAGGTTGACGCTGACCGTGCTGCCGTTAAAAACCAGAGGGGAAGGCAGGCCGACAATCGAGCTGTCACCAGCACTCAGCACGAAGGCCGATGGAGGTATGGGGAGGCTGTCACCCAGCAGGTTTCCGAAATCAAAAATCACTTCGTATTCCGAACCCACATCAAAGTTGCCCAGCCCGAATCCCAGCGGGGCAGGGTAAGCGCCGGTGGCAAAATTCTGGTCTGTATCGAAAGAAATGGTTCCCAGAGAACCGCTGTCCGGCGGCGCAGCCAATGTGATGCTCAGGGTATAGTTTAACAAGCTTTCACTGAATTCAACAGAAATAATATCGGAAGAGGGCAGGTTGGTGTCGCCGCTGGAATCGGTTATAATCACAGCACGGTTCAGGGGAGAAGCGGGGTCGGGAGGGGTTTGCGCGATTCCCTGCAATTTCCCGGTCGACAGAGATCTGCTGATCTGCTGCTGAATTTTTTCTTTTAAAGGAAGCCAGGCCCATTGCGGCCGGGGCGCCTGGTTTTTATTTGCTGCAGCACTGATATTCTGATCGGTAATTTGAAAAGTCACTGCCTGATTGCCTGGGTTTTTCAGTTTAAGCGGCAGCCGCCTGTTGGAAAACTGCGGTACATTAAAGTTCAGCGCGGCAGGCTCTACAGATAGGGCAGGACCCGCTGCAAGAATGTTCAGTTGCAGGGTGCCTTCCGGTGCATTATAGGGGAACCGGCTCCAGGCGCCGGCGGAATCGGTTGCCTGCACGTAGTAAAGCACCTGAGTATTCGGGGCAAGGGCGGGAATATTTCCGTTATAAGCGGGCGGCGTTCCGTTCATTATAACTTCTGAATAGCTGGCCCCGTTATCCTGCGAATAAAACAGGGACACCTGAAGCTGGGATTGCTCATCCTGCACATGCGCATTTACCGGATAAGCCGCCCCGTTATAGATCTGCTGGTTTAATTGGGTTACCTGGGAAATATAAGGTGGTACGTTACTGTTGGGATCAACAGAATGGATCGTTACATCATCCACAAACCAGCCGTCCTCGTTTACAGCGCCATCAGAGGCCAGGCGGAAGCGCAGTAAAACAGTATTCCCGGCATAAGCGGAAAGGTCTATCTTTTCCTCGACCCAGCTACTCTGTGAACCGTCATAGCCGTGAAGCCCGGCGGACTGAACTCCGCTGCCGCTGCCGCTGCTCATGTACTGGCCCACCAGATGAGTCCAGGTCGCGCCGTTATTAGTTGAGATTTCCACGAACCCGAAATCCCAGCCCGATTCAATATTCCATTTAGTCCAGAAATCCAGAACCGGACTGCTTAAATTTGTCAGATCAATGGGTTGGGAGCGCATCCAGGTATTACAGTTGTCGCTGTAATTTCCTGTGGGTGAATCTGTAAAACTGCGGCCGGGAGTATGGGACTGTAAAGCCGTTGTTCCCCATTGAATGCCGCTTCCGCCCACGGCCCAGTTAGCCATGCCGTTACTGGCCAAATCCTGAAAAGATATTACCGGAGTCCCGACCGTCATCACCAGGCTGTCCGTTTTAAAAAGGGTGCCGTTTTCATAAAAATGCACATCAAAATGAAGGGAGGTTCCCACAGGAGTGTTGTAATTGATCTGAAATTTCCAGGGTACTGTTGCCTGCAGCGAGTCAAAAGTATTCAGACCGGGGAAATCCGCCAGCCCGTTTAAAAGCTGCACATGAGATTCCCTCGGAAGCAACTGCAGCGAAAAACTGCCGGAGGGCTGTAATCCGTAATTGGTAACCGCCGGCAAAACTTCCACCGTTTCTCCGGGATCGGGAAAATTATTCTGACCATAAGCGCGAACCTGATAATCATATACCTGCGGGTTGGCGCCGGCAATGGCGGTCAGCAGCAGATTTGGATATAGATTTTCCTGCGCCAGCGGAATGATGCGGCTGGTCGGCGGCCAGAAACCGTCCGAAGAACTGCCCACTTCCGGGGTAAAGGCAATAATTTTGGGTTTTGTGGACTGTTCACCGTACATCCAGTCATTGGAATCGCCGTTCACCGAATATCCCACCGTCTGGCTCGGTGTTCCCAGGGTATAGCCGTTAAAGCGCACCATGTCCTGCCCGAAAGTCTGAAAATAAATATGGTCCGGGGTATGGCTGTCGTTGTATGCCCATGGGTGGATCAGCAGGTTGCTGTAGGTATGATAATTAAATGCGGTCATAAACTGGTGCTGGTTACAAAAATCGCGTAGTACAGAAGTTTCCGCTTCGCTGAAAGCATTTGGACCGCGGTAAGTGGAACTGCCGGGGTTTGGGCTGGAGCCGCTGTTGTTGTATCCCCACTGATAGCCATAATTGCGGTTCAGATCCACTCCATCTGTTCCTGATTCAAAATAAACACCGTTGTCA
>JBAPTX010000362.1:0-2022 GCA_049282375.1 Calditrichia bacterium | reverse complement strand
TGTCCGGCCCCTTTACCAGCCGTAAAAATGTGAATAACAGTGCCGCGATCAGAAAAAATGCGGACAGATATACTGCAGACTGGAACAGAATTGAATTTTCCATTATTCGAGAATCCCCCGTATTTTTTTCTCCAGCACTTCTTTAACTTCCCGGCGGAAATCCTCCGCTTCCCCCAGATACAGAACATGTACGTATAAAAATTTGCGGTCCTGCGAAATATCCAGACTAAGCGTCCCCGGCGTCATCGAAATGAGATTTGCCAGCACCACCCGGCTGAGGTCTTTTTTCAAATGAACGGGAATCTCAACCACACCCGGCCGCAATCGCGGTTCCGGGGTGAGGATATCAACAGCGATTTTGAAATTGGATATAACCAGTTCTTTGAGGTAAAACAAAATAAATAGCAGAAAACGGAATGCTCTTCGAAAAAAGGAAAAAAACGGTATCATGGTTTAACCCCCAGTACTGCCTGAATGTATTCCGCCGGGTTCATTAACTGATTACCTGCCGCCAGGGCATATTCTATAAAGGGTTGTGCAAAAACGCCCAGCAGAACTGTTAATACCGCCAGGAAGGAAGCGGGGATAAACAGCAGCGGATCCGTTTGCCGGTGCGCAGAAACCGCCGTGTCCGGCAGTGGTTTCCAGAATACATTCTGCCAGACTTTCATGATATACAGCAGGGTCAGCACTGCAACGGCAAGAGCAATGATGATAATAATGAACTGTCCTGCTTCTAAACCGGCTTTAACGAGGGTGAATTTGGCGATAAAACCGGAAAAGGGCGGCAGGCCGGCCAGGGATAACCCGGCGAACAGAAAACAGCCCGAAAGATAGGGGTGAAATTTAAAAAATCCTCCCAGCCGCTGAATATCCGAACTTCCCCTGATTTGCTCAACTATTCCGGCAATCAAAAACATAGCCGTTTTGGCAATAGCTTCATGGAAAATAAAGAACACCGCACCCGCCAGTGCAAGGGGAGTTGAAATACCCAGGCCCATTAAAATATATCCCATCTGGCTGATGATGCTGAAGGAAAGCAGCCGGTTCAGGTTTTTTTCCGAAATAGCCCCCAGCGCCCCTGTCAGCATGGTAAAAGCGGCAATTACCAGAATCAGATACTGGTTAAAAAGAATATCCTGCGAGAAGAAAAGAGTAAAGGTGCGGATCAGGGCATAAATGCCCAGTTTAGTCAACAGACCGGCAAACAGCGCAGAAACTGCGGCAGGCGGCGCCGGATAGGAAGCCGGCAGCCAGAAAAACAGCGGGAAAAAGGCCGCCTTGATGCCGAATGCAGTGAAGAACAGCATAGCGGCGCTGTTTACGACGAAGGCCCCTTCCCGCGAACCGAGTCTCACCGCCAGATCCGCCATATTCAATGTGCCGACTTTTCCATATAAAATGCCGATTCCGGTTAAGAAAAGAGCCGATCCGATAAGATTGATGGTAACATATTTAAGGGCCCCCTCCAGTTGCCGGGTAAGGCCGCCCAGCGTCATTAAAACAAAAGATGATATTAAAGTCACTTCAAACCAGACATAAAGATTGAAAATATCTCCGGTTAAGAATGCGCCGGACAGCCCCATCAGCATAAATTGAACCAGCGGGAAGTAACCGAAATTTTTTCTTTCGCGGTCAATATTGCGGATGGAAAAGAAGCCGGTAACAGCGCCGATCAGCGCTGTTAAAAATACCATGGCCGCACTGAACAAGTCTGCCACAAAAGAAATCCCGAAAGGTGCGGGCCAGTTGCCGATTTGTATGACAAGAATACCGTGCTTGCGAACCGACAGGATTAACATGAAACTTAAACTGAGAAAAACCAGTGAGCCGGTAACTGCAAAAACGGTTTGCAGTTTGGGAGTACGAAAGGATAACAGGCATAAAATGCCGGTTGTAAAAGGAGTCAGCAGCGCGAGTATCGGCAGAATTTCCATTATCCCGAATCCCTCATTTCATCCAGATCTTCAGACTGCAGTTTCTGATACAGGCGGTGAACCAGAACAATGGTGAATGCCAGCA
>JBAPTX010000361.1:0-2812 GCA_049282375.1 Calditrichia bacterium | reverse complement strand
GCCGATAACTGGGGAGCGGCCGTGGATGCTTCCGGGAGCACACCCGGTCGTCAAAATTCTATTTTTATCAGTCAAAAGGAAAACCGGGCACTGCTTTCGGTCACACCCAATCCTTTTTCGCCGGATGGAGATGGTTATGAAGATTTTGCACTGATTGAATACAAACTGCCATTTGCCACGGGATATCTTTCTGCGGAGGTGTATGATATGGCCGGACGCTCGGTCAGGCTGCTTGCCGATAATCAGCCGGCAGGGCAGAAGGGTCATTTAATCTGGGATGGAAGGGATAATCAGGGGAGAATTTGCAGAATAGGAATTTACATTATGCTGTTTAAGCTCAGGGAACCGGGAAGCGGATATTATAAGGAAGTGAAAAAGACGGTGGTATTAGCCCATCAGTAGGTATCAAATTTCCAGGATCATACCTTCCCGGGCAGCCACGCATTGGATTGTTGCCCCTCTTTCTTCGATCAGTTCACAACTTAATTGTTCCATTTGGTCAATCACTTCATCATCATGATCGGGATCATGATGAAAAAGGGCCAGCTGTTTTACCTGGCTCCGGATAGCGAGATCTACAGTATAACTGAAAGGGGAATGCCCCCAGGTCACTTTATTGTGGTACTCATCGGGAAAGAACTGGGTGTCATGAATCAGCAGGTCAGATCCCTTGCAGAACCGGATCAGGTACTCATCCCTGTTTTCCACAAAATTATCAAATAATTCTTCCAGATTCGGCGAGTTATTCCGACGGGTTTGAATATGCCCCGGACGATGGTAAAAGAAGGGTTCGTTATCACTGATGTAAACCAGTGAATGCCCCTGATAATTGATTCGGAATCCCAGCGCGTAACCGGGATGATTCAGGTAAATGCAGTCCACTTCAACCTCATTGATCTGCAGTGTACCTTCTTTAATTGACTGAAATTGAATATTTGCCTGCATATCTTCTATGGCAACGGGAAAATAGGTGGGGTCCATCTGAAAAGAAATAAGCTGGTCCAGGTTCATCTGTGCATCATCGCTTCCCAGAATGGTAAATTTATTTCCTGCCCGGAATGCAGGCCGGAAAAAAGGAAGTCCCTGAATATGATCCCAATGGAAATGACTGATAAAAATATGGGATTCCACTGGTTTTCCGGTCTTGAGCAGTTTTTTACCCAGTTCACGGATGCCGGTACCCGCATCCATAATAAAATGTTGCCCGTTGCTGAAATTGATTTCAACACAGGCGGTGTTTCCGCCATATCTTAGGGTGGATTGGCCGGGAGTGGGTATGGAGCCGCGAACGCCCCAGAACTCAACTGTGAACGACTTCATTTTCTGCAGGTAATAATAAATTTTTTATTGCATCCAGTAGAATATAGGATCGGCTGGGTTTCGTGAGAAAAATATCAGCACCCAGCGCCAGGGCTTTTCGCCGGTCTGATTCATAAATTTTACCGGAATAAATGATGATTTTAGTGTGGGTTGTTTCGGGATGTTCTTTAATCATTTTTAAAAGGCGCAGTCCATCTACCTCCGGCATCATCAGGTCCAGGATAACCAGCCGGGGTTTACGGTCCAAAATTTTCTGAAAAGCGGTTTGACTGTCTGTGGTAAACTGTGCCGGGAAACCATACTGTTCTATTAATAATTTGATGATATTTGCCTGTTCATGATTGTCATCTACAACCAATATATCAAAATGGTTTTTATCCGGAATCGGTTTTGCTGCCATGTGCTTCCTTTTTATTGTTTTCACCGGAGTATCCGCATGATTGCAAGTCATTTATACAACTGATGCAAAAATAGCGGTCACCCCCCGGATAGCGGGTGATTGATGTCACAACCGGATTCTGTGATTTCTGTTCTAATTATAAGTGTTGAAAACAGGCAGGTGCTTTATAATAAATATAAAAATAAAGAAAATCATTCATGTTACTCAGGAAAAATACGGTTCACTTCCCGGATATGATGCAGCGTGTCATTTATTTCCTTTAAAATATCCTGATGTCCGGTCTCATCGGGTGAAATTGTTTGAAGCTGCTGCCGTAAAAAAGTGAGCTGGGTCTGATAGCGTGAAATTTTAATCCGCCGGATACAATCATTTAAATAACGCTCCGGATTATTTATTTCACTGAACAGATCCCTGGTTAGTATTTTACGAATCTGATCATCACTGATTTGGGCAAGAACCAGATGCATCATTTCCCTGCCGTCCGACTCCGGGTGAGAGTGAATGAAGTTAAAAACTTCTCTGAATCCGGCATTTTGAAAATCTTTCTCTTCCAGGACTTCAAAAATGACATCTTTAACCTGGTTGTAAAAATTAAGAAGAATAATCAGAATGTCCTTTTCCGCGCCCCATGCGCCGGTTAAAAAAGAAGTAATGGCGCTGGTTGTCACCTTCTCTTCACGATTCCGCTCCCGCAAATTCCGGTTTCGGCGGCTATTTTTTATTTGCCCGATAATCGTCTCTTCCTGCAAACTCAGACTATCGGCAAGGTAGCGGACATAAAAATTCTGTTTTATAGGGTCAGGATGCGCGGCAATGGAATCAATCAGTTCCTTTACAGCATATGATTTTTGAGTGACATTGCCCGGATCGATTTGTGAAAAGAGATGCTGCTGTTTAAACATTAGATAATCTTTGGCGCCTTCCTGCAGAGCAAAAAATGCCGAAGCACCATTTTTCCGAACAAAGCTGTCCGGATCTTCTCCCTCTGGCAGGATCAGCAATTTAACTTCCAGATTATTTTGAAAGAGTACCTGTCCGCCCCGCAGGGCTGCTTTTATCCCGGCTTCATCCGCATCATAGCAGAGGGTGATT
>JBAPTX010000360.1:0-3080 GCA_049282375.1 Calditrichia bacterium | reverse complement strand
GCGAAGTCCGCGAAAAACTCGATATGGTTTTTTTGCCTGATGATGCCAAAAAGCCCATGATTCTGCGTTATGATCCTTCGCTTGATCCCATTATCCGCCTGGGGCTGACCGGCGGTCCCGACCTGTTTTATACCCGTTATGTGGCGGAAGAGCTGATAAAACGGGAATTGGAAACGGTGGAGGGAGTGGCCGCCGTGCGGGTAAAAGGCGGTCTCGAAGAAGAAATCTGGGTGGAACTGAATGAACAGAAAATCAGCCTGCTTGGGTTGGATATTCAGCAGATCCGGCAGCGGCTGGCGCAGGAAAATGTGAATCTGGCCGGAGGGAATTTAAAAGAAGGACAGACGGAATACATCGTGCGCACCCTGAATGAATTCCGTTCGGTGGAAGAAATCGGTAATATCCTGCTGCGTTTTAATAATGAAAGGGAACTGCGGCTCCGTGATATCGCCAATGTTTACCGTACCAATAAAGAACGCCAGATCATCACCCGTTTAAACGGGCAGGAAAGCGTAGAAATGGAAATCTTCAAGGAAGGGGATGCCAATATTGTGGAAGTTGCGCGAAGGGTGCGGGAGAAAGTTTTTGGTTCCCCGGAGCAGCAGGCTTTCGTGGCGGAAATGAAGCAGAAACAATCCGTTTCTGCGGAATCCTCGCCCGGAAACCCGCAGGAGGATTTCAGGCGGAAAATGCTCCAGCAGCAGATGACAGATTTTATCGACTACAATCTTCCCGCAGATCTGGATATCGCCCTCTTAACAGATCAGTCGGTGTTTATCAGCAATTCCATAAATGAAGTAAAAAATACTGCCGTTCTCGGCGGCATTCTGGCGGTAATAGTACTCTTTTTCTTTCTAAATAATGTGCGGACGACGGTTATTGTGGGTCTGGCCATTCCCATTTCCATTATTGCCACTTTTGCCCCCATGAGCCTTTTTGATGTTTCTCTGAATATCATGTCCCTGGGGGGGCTGGCTCTGGGTATTGGAATGCTGGTGGATAATTCCATTGTGGTGACGGAGAGCATCTTCCGCTGCCGCGAAGAAGGGGACACTATGCTGGAAGCGGTGGTGCGGGGAACCGGTGAAGTGGGTTCTGCCGTTGTTGCCTCAACGCTGACCACCATTGCCGTCTTTTTTCCAATGGTATTCGTGAAGGGAGTGGCCGGACAGATTTTCGGTGATCTGGCCCTGACAGTTGTTTTTTCACTGCTCGCTTCGCTGGGAGTGGCCCTGTTTTTTATTCCCATGCTCGCTTCCCGCCAACTGGACCTGCAAAGGAAAACCGGTGAGAGTAATTCCGGAAGCCTGGCCTTCTTCAGACATTTTGAAAGTATAACTCAATTCCGCCGTAACTGGCGGAATTACCGGGCTGGAATGCGGTCCCGCAGCGGTGCCGGAAAAATGCTCCGCCTCATTCTGCTGCCGCTGTTCCTTGTTTTTCAGATTTTGCGCTTCATTATTTTTTTCATTCTAAATATTTTGAGTAAACTTCTGACGTTAGTTCTGCTGGTAATTGGGATCATCATCAAAGCAGTTGCCTGGTTTTTCGATAAAATAATTATGGCCGGTATGCGCTACCCCCTTCACTATTTTGACCGCGGGATGAAGCAAGTTAACACCGGGTATTCACGTGTTCTGGACAAGGCGCTTGAAAATAAGGCGGCAGTCATCATCAGCGCCGGCCTCACTTTTGTTCTGGTGGTGTTTATCATATTACCCAATGTGGGTCAGGAATTGATTCCGGAAGTGCATCAGGGTGAATTCAACCTGGAACTGACGCTGCCGGTGGGCACTCCCGTGGAAAAAACAGTAGAGATTATTGAACCCATTGAAGAATATTTGCAGGAACAGCCCGAGGTAGAAAAAACAGCGACAGTTGCCGGCGTGGATTTAACACAAATCAGCGACAGTGAAGCCGGTGAGCATACCGCTAAAATAACGGTGGAACTGGATCCGGCGTTAAATGCGGCCAGCGCCGAAGAGAGGGTAATTGATCAGATCCGCGGGCGAATCAGCAGCTTTGGCGGGATCAGTTACAAGGTGACCCGCCCGGTCCTGTTCAGTTTCAAAACCCCTCTCGAGGTGGAAATAAAAGGCTACAGCCTGGAAAAACTGACAGAGGCCAGCCGGGAAGCGGTTGGCCGGATATCGCAAATTCCCGGCGTTTTCGATGTAAAATCGAATATTCAGTCCGGCAATCCCGAAGTTCAAATTGTATATGACCGTGCCCGCCTGGCATTTTACGGGCTGAATGTGCTGGAAGTAGCCAATATTGTCCGCAATAAAGTACGCGGCGATGTGGCCACTCAGTTCAAGGAAGAAGACCGCCGAATTGATGTGCGCGTAAAAGTGCGCGACAAAGACAAGGCCACTCTGGACCGCTTGCGCCGCATTAACGTGAACCCGGGCGGTGCCATTTCCATCCCGCTGGAAAGCGTGGCTGACATCCAGGTAGAGGAAGGTCCCAGCGAAATCCGCCGCATTAATCAGCAGCGTTCCGCCGTAATAATGGCCAATATCAAAGGCCGCGACCTCATGAGCATCAGCGGCGATGTGTACCGGGCATTAAGCGGCATGGATTTACCCGAAAATTTTAATTTTGAAATTACCGGCCAAAACAGGGAAATGGAAGTCTCCCTTAACAGCCTGCGGCTGGCGCTGCTGCTGGCGATATTTATGGTTTATATAGTGATGGCCTCCCAGTTTGAATCCTTTCTGCATCCCTTTGTCATTCTTTTTACTGTGCCGCTGGCGCTGATCGGTGTGGCGCTTGCTCTGTATATTTTTGCCATTCCCCTGAACATTATGGTTTTTCTGGGTATGATTATGCTTGCCGGAATTGTGGTGAATAATGCCATTGTGCTGGTTGATTATATCAATCAGTTGCGGCGCCGCGGGCTGCCGAAATTGGAAGCCATCCGCCAGGCCGGACAGGCCCGCCTTCGCCCTATCCTGATGACAAGCTTAACCACAATCCTGGGCCTGCTGCCAATGGCAATCGGGCTTGGAGAAGGGGCGGAAATCCGGACGCCTATGGCCATTACCGTTATCGCCGGGCTTATCAGTGCAACTCTGCTG
>JBAPTX010000359.1:0-8110 GCA_049282375.1 Calditrichia bacterium | reverse complement strand
TAACAATAATCAGAAACGGAAAGAACTGCTGAAGGAGCTGATTCTAAAACTTCATAAGGGGGAAGGGGCGGAAGCCATTAAAAAGCAGATAATCCGCATAATGGGAAAGGTGCCATATGGGATTGTGGTGGAAGCCGAACAGGAATTAATCAGTGAAGGATTGCCTGCACAGGAAGTGCTGCAGTTATGTGACGTTCACGGGCAGGCCTTAAAAGGGCTGATTGATCCCGAAGGCGCCAAAACAGTTGAGGCGGGGCACCCGGTTCATACATTTCAGAAAGAAAATGAAGCGTTGATTACTGAGATCCGCAAACTGGAACCCGTTCTGGAAAAAATAAAAAAAGAACAGAATGAGGGAAAACTGCGGCAACTGCTTATGGATGCCCGGGCAATATATAATGCTTTGATGGATGTGGATAAGCATTACCGCCGTAAAGAAAACCTGTTGTTCCCCTATCTGGAAAAATACGGGATTACCGGCCCGCCGACAGTAATGTGGGGGAAAGATGATGAAATCCGCGCACAATTAAAAGCCGCACTCACAGTACTAACCAACGACGGTCAGATTAATCCGGAGGAAGCCTCTGCTCTGGTGGACCTGGTGCTTCATCCGGCAGTGGAAGCTGTAGAGGAAATGATTTATAAAGAAGAAGATATTCTTTTCCCCATGACGCTCGATGCGCTGACGGAAGTGGAATGGTACGAAATTTACTCACAGAGTGATGAAATCGGCTATTGCTTATATGACCCGCAGGAGAAATGGGAACCGCAGGGAATCGAGCCGCGGGGAAAATCTGCTTCCGGGGACGGAAATATCCAGCTTCCCACCGGGCGGTTTACTCTGGATGAGCTGATTTCTCTTTTCCGCACCCTTCCGGTGGATATTACCTTTGTAGATCAAGATGATACCGTCCGCTACTTCAGCGACAGCGAAGAGCGCATTTTCGACCGCAACCGGGCAATTCTGGGACGGAAAGTGCAAATGTGCCATCCGCCCTCCAGTGTGCATGTGGTGGAGCAGATTTTAAGCGACTTCAAATCGGGCCGGCAGGATGTGGCTGAATTCTGGATTCAATTAAAGGGCCGCTTTATCCACATACGCTATTTTGCCATGCGGGATGGGCAGGGTGAATATCTGGGTACTTTGGAAGTTTCGCAGGATCTGACTCATGTGCGCAGCCTGGAGGGAGAGCAGCGCCTGTTAAGTTATCAGAAGAGTAAGGAGGATGCCCAATGAGCAACCCGAATGAGCTACAAATTACCCCGCAGGTAAAAGTGGGCAAACTGCTGGAAACTTATCCGCAACTGGAGTCGGTGTTAATGGGTATTTCACCCACGTTTGCCCGGCTGCAGAATCCGGTTCTGCGAAAAACCGTGGGAAAAGTGGCCACTTTGCAGCAGGTTGCCAATACCGGCGGTATTCCGGTAACAGACCTTGTTAACCGCCTGCGGCTGGAGGTAGGCCAGTGCACACTGGAGTCTGAAAATGAAACAGCCCGCACTGATTTTCCCGCGGCACCGGCCTGGGTAAAGGAAGGGCGGGAGGTGGTTACACTGGATGCGCGGCCGATGCTGGAAAGGGGAGAGCATCCGGTGGACAAAGTTTTATCGGGCATCCGCCGGTTAAAGAATGGTGAATTGTTCGTTCTGATATCTCCATTCGTGCCTTCACCTTTGGTGGATAAGGCCGCTGAGCGGGGCTTCCGGGTATGGACCGGAAAAGAAGATGTTGAACTGTTTAAAACCTATTTTACTACGGCGGAATAAATTGAATTTAGGCAGACCAAAAAACAAGAATTCCGAGCAGGCAGCACAGGAATTTTACAGGGAACTGGCAGCGGATTACGATGACATGACCAATGTTGCCGCCCGTTACGATTCTGAAAAGAAAGTACTGCAAAACCTTATTAACAGGTTTGCTTTTAAAACTGTTCTGGATGCGGCCTGCGGCAGCGGGGTGCATGCCATTCTTCTGGCTGAACTGGGCACGCAGGTTACAGGAACAGATATCTCTGCGGAAATGCTGGAAAAAGCGAGGGAAAACAGCCGCAGGAAAAAGGTTGAAATTGAATGGATTCAGGCACCCATGCAGTCGCTGACCAAAAAAATAAATAAACGGTATGAAGCGGTTATTTGCCTGGGCAATTCTATCCCTCATCTTCTGAGCACTACCCGGCTGGAAGCCGCCCTGCAAAATTTTTCAGACCTGCTGAATCCCGGCGGCATTCTGATTTTACAGCTTTTAAATTATCAGAAAATACTGCAGGAGCGGGAACGTATAATCGGCATCCGCAGGAGCGGGAATACCACCTATATCCGTTTTTATGATTTTATGGAAGAATTGCTGCGTTTTAATATATTAACCATTCGCTGGGAGGAAAACCGCCCCCGGCATCAGCTGGCGGGAACGCTGCTGCATCCCTGGCAAAAGGATACACTCGATAAATCGCTGCAGAAAGCCGGGTTTAATGAAATGCAATTCTGGGGAAACCTGAAACTGGACAAATTTGACCCGCAGCATTCTCCCAATCTGGTCATATCGGCGCGACGGAAGGATTTTACCTAGACGGCATCATTTATCTGGTTTAAACCTCCAAGATTACCATGCATCCCAAGATTAAAGAACAATCTGAATTCCAGAGCATTTTCCAAAGGTTTCAGCTTTCGGCATCCAGGGGATAAAAAGTGGCAGGCAGGCATAGCTAAGGCTCACATAAACCAGAGCGGATATCTGAAATGTGCCGGCGTTTCATTCCTTCAGCCACTTGCGGAATACCACTTCATGTGGGCCGGGTTCTACCACCTGCAGTATAATTCGGTGATCTTTTAGTACATCCACCGCCATAAATCCGCTGTGCAGGTGTGCAAACAGGGTTCGTTTACCGTCATCCACATTGGTCAGTTTTTTTTGCGAACCGGCTCCGCTGATTAAAATATATCCGGCTGCATCCCCGCCGGAAAGCACCTGCAGGTTATGATCGTGACCGGCTGCGTACAGCAGCGGGGGATTTACCGCAAAGGCGGATTCAAGATCAGCGATGAGTTTTCCGTATTCCTCTGAAACCAGATCCTCACTGCTTTTAATAAGATTCCATCGCACAAGCGGATAAAGTGAACCCACTATAGGCAGCGGCAGGTAAAAATGCGGAATCAGCCTTGTCAGCGGAAACAGATGATCTTTCCAGTCAAAAAATCCGCCGTGCGGGCCGTAAGTCAGCAGGGGATGATGGGCCAGAAAAAAGACCGGCCGTTCACCGGCTCCCTGAAGGGCGGTGCGAATTTTTACCACAGCGGAATCTTTGGCTGTAACAGGGCATTCCGGAGATGTCTCAATATCAGAAAGCCAGAAATCGGTATCCAGATAAATTAAGCGGATACCGGCAATATCCTGCACCACAGGCCCGATGCAGCCGTCGGGAGGCAGAAATGAGCTGTCCTGTTTTAATTGATCGTTAATAAACTGCTGCTGCCGCAGTATTCCATCAAGCCCCTGGTGCCAATCGTGGTTACCGGGCAGAAACACCCCTCTGCTTTTACTTTCAGTCACAACGGCAGTCAGTTTTCCCAACCGGTTTTCTGCGGTGGTCCGCCAGGGATCATCCTGCGGCACCATGCCGGAGGGATACAGATTGTCTCCCAGAAAAATGAGCTGTGTATTTTGGGGGAGCTCGGAAGCCCAGCTTTCAAGTAAATCCAAAACCGGCTCGGGAGATTGAGGCTCACCGGCATCCCCGATAAAGAGAAACCGCTGGAGAATGTCACTGTTTGAATAAGCGGGATCATCGGCAGCAATCCGCCCGGATCTCAAATAAGGTGAAGTATGGCTGCAGCCGGTTAAAATGATTACCAGCAGAAAGGAAAATACCAGCAGAAAATTTTGAGGTAAGCGCCTGTTTATTTTCTCGGAATTCACAATACAGGATTTTAACATGAAAGGGATCCTTAATTAGGTTTAACGCAAATGGGCCGGCCGCAAAATAATGGCCGCGAAAAAAAGCAGGGCCTGGAATAAAATAATGGTGGCGCCGCTGGGGACATCCAGATAATAGGAGCCAACCAGACCCGCGGCGGCGCTGCCCATGCCGATTGTTACTGAGAGAACTGTCATGCTGCGGAATGTCCGCGAAAGCAGCCGGGCGGTAGCGGCCGGAATCACCAAAAATGCGGCGATTAAAACTATCCCCACTATTTTGATGGCCATGACAATAGTAACCGCAATCAGGATGGATAGAAGATAGTCATCCTTTAAAACTGGAAGCCGGTCTGTCTGGGCCAGTTCGCGGTCGAAAGAGGCATAAGCCCAGCGCCGCCACCAGGGAAATAACAAAATGGTAAAAAGCAGCAAAGCCAGCGCCAGCCAGATGTCCCGCAGCTCCACGGAGAGAATGGAACCGAAAAGGTATGTAAACGCCTCCCCGGCATATTCCCTTCGTAAAAAAAGAAAAATGATGCCCAGGGCCATGGAAATGGAAAAGAATATCCCGATGGCAGTATCGTTTCCCAATTGGGTTCGCTGACGGACAAAGGTGATGGCAGCGGCCACTATAATGGTAAAGGGGACTGCGATATACAAGGGTTCAAACTGTAGAAAAAGGCCAAGGGCAATACCGCCGAAGGCGGCATGGGCCAGTCCGCTGCCTAAAAAACTGAGTCCCCGCTGAACAACGAACACGCCATAGTAACTGGCCAGAAATCCCACCAGTATTCCCGCAATCAGGGCGCGCTGCATGAAAGGCAGAGTGAACAGTTCGCTCATTTACTTTCCTGCAGTTTAAACCGGTGCTGATGTCCCATGTGGCCGAATGCCTCCATTAAATTATCTTCTTTCAGCGCCTGCGAAGGGGGGCCGAAGCTGACCTGCCGCTGATTGAGCAGCAATATCAGATTGGCATGATGATTGGCGGCATGCCAGTCATGGGTTATCATCAAAATGGTTCCGCCGGATGTTTTCTGATATTTTTCCAGTAAATCATACATATCCGCCTCGCCCACAGCATCGATCCCGGTGGCGGGTTCATCCAGCATAACCACTTTGGGTTGGCGCACAATGCTGCGCGCCAGGCAAACCCGCTGCAATTCACCGCCGGAGAGCCGGGCAATAGGCCGTTCCGCCAGATGAACACTCCCCAAAAGGCGAAGCGCATCCATGGCTTTTTTTCTGAAGGCACCGGTGCTTTTCCAGGGCCAGCGGCGGCTGAGCCCGGTCATTACCAGTTCAAGGGATTGAGCCGGAAAACTGCGGTCCATCGTTTTTACCTGAGGCACGTAGCCAACCTGTTCGGGATCAACGTTTTTTATGGATTTTCCTAAAACATGAACATTACCGGATGTAGGCGGAACCAGTCCCAGCAGAACCTTGAGCAAAGTGGATTTACCGGCGCCATTCGGACCTACAATCGCCACGAAGCTTTCCCCGGGAATCCGGAAATCCAGGTTCTGCAAAGCAATATGATCCCCGAATTTAACGGAAAGGTTTTCCACTGATATGACCGTTTCACTCATGCAGGGCCTCCCGCAACAGGCGGGCGTTATCTGTTAAAATCTCCTGGTAAGTTTCCCCGCTTTTTCCGCTGCCAAAAGGATTAAGTTGTAAAATGGGAACGCCGGTACTTTCCGACAGCAATTCCGCCGTCCGGTCGTTTATTTGCGGATGGCTGAGAATTAGACTGACCCTTTCCTGACGGCTCAATTGAATCAGTTTTTTAAGGCCGCGGGGTGTGGGTTCTTTTCCGGGAATTGTCTCAATGCTCATTAATACTGGAATTTTATAGCGGCGCAGAAAATAGCGGAAAAAAGGATGGGCTAAAATGACCGGTCTGCCGGCAAATGGCTTCAGCATTTGTGAGATGGTTTTTGAAAGGGAATCCAATTCTGCGGCGAACCGCATCGCATTGGAATGATAAATCTCTGCGCCTGCCGTATCTAACTGGGAAAGGGTATCCGCCAATGCCGGCAGCATGGCTTTTACAGTCAGTGGATCTGTCCAGAAATGAGGGTCTTTGCCGGCGCCGTTTTCTTCAAAATACAAAACGAGGCTGTCGGGTATCATTCCCAGTAATTCTATTTCTCGGGCATCCGGAAAGCGGCTGATCCAGCCGTCGAGCTGTGGGGATCCAAAAAAAAGAGCAGTGGAACGATTTACTGATACAATTTGTGAAGGCGGGGGTTCATAGGTGTGGGGGGATGCCCCCGCAGGCAGCAAGACGGTTATAGAAGCGCGGCTGCCGGCAACTTCCTGTAAAATTGTCCGAAAGGGTTCTATCGTGGTCGTAAAAACAGGTTGTGCCGGTAACCGGCTGGCAAATATAAACAGAAAAATCAGGTATCCAGGAATTTTCATCATTTGAAACAAAACCCGTTATGGCTTTTCGAATCCACAAGCTCCTAATTTAAAGAAAAAACAACTGAATGTTAGATGAATTTGAAAACACTGATCTGAGGTTTCTATTAGACAGAAAAATCTGAACCGGTTCCACCATTAATATTGGCGCCTGCCGCCGGGTTAAAACAGGTAATTTTTCTTTTCCCCGGAATGGCTCAAAAAATCTGATTCACCCAAGAGAGGAGGAGACAATCCACCATCAGAGTGCATAGCGATGCTGCCACCATTTTTCAATTTGCTGCAGAGCTGTTCTGTTTAATTCCGGCGACAACAACGGATCGTAACCATAGTCTGACATCCCTGCTTCTTTAAGCTGCTCCAGAGCCTTTTGCCGGACGAAGGGGATTTTTGCGTTTTTCAGCAGGGATACCATTTTTAAGCTTCCATTTTTCTGATCAAGATTCCAGATGCTCAGCGCTAACTGATACCGGTTTAAATCATTGTTTTCGCCGCGGAATTTTTCTTCAAGCTGTAACAGAGAATCCGATGGGAGTGTTCGTTTCTCGGAATTGCGATGCTCCGCCTTATCCGGATTACTGCCCGGATGGTACTCGGAATCCGCATGTTCTGCTTCCGGATGTGGCTCCCTTGTAAAATATTTTCCTGCTTCCCAGAACAACAGCACAATCAGTAAGAAAACAGCCATACCCGACGCCACCCTTTTGAAGGCAGTTGTTTTAACCGGTGCTCTCCATAAATAGACACCGATTGAAGTTATCAATAATACAGAACCATAGGTTAGCACGACCGTCGGCCCGCTCGGCAGATCAAAAGAATATGAAAAATAAAGGCCGAGAAAAGAAACCATTGTGCCCATGCTCCACCCGAGAATCAACTGCAGCCAGAGCTTGTCTGTAAGCATGATGGTTGCAATTGCCGGGACCACCAGAAAAACAAACACCAGCAAAACACCCGCGGTATTAACCGAATGGGTAATAACCACGCCGAAGGAGAGATAGAACAGGAAATCCCAGAAACGGACGTTTATTCCCTTCTGGTAAGCCGCTTCAGGATTTCGAGAGATCATCAGAAATTTATCCCGGAAAATAAAATGGAAGATGCCAACCAGCAGGTAAATAACAGCAGCAGTTAAAATTGTTTCCCATTTTACCCAGAGGATGCTCCCCGTCAATATTTCTTTAATATGTTCGGCGCCATGTGGGCCGCGGTCCACTGCAACAATTGCAGCAGCGGCAGCCAATGCGTAAACCAGCCCGATTACAGCCTCCTGTGGAATTCTTTCGGAGCGCAGACGGGACAGCGAAAAAATGGCGGCACCAACAAAAGTGAATCCAAGAGAGAACCAGTATGTGCCCGTTGAAGCGGGGTTAATCCCCAGCAGAAAGGCGACTGTAGTTCCGAGGGCTGCAATCTGTGCCAGCGCCAGATCCACAAATATCACTTTTCTTTTAATTACATGGATTCCCAGGTAAGAATGGATGCCCACCAGAACAAGGCATTCTGCAAAAGCGGGAAGCATAATTGTCCAGATACTTACATCCATCCGCTGTTCCCCTCTGTTTCTCTGTAAATACGGTCAGCTGCTGACACGGCTGAATGCCTCCTTTAATCGGTTAATCCACAAGTCCATCAATTGAAAATAGTTATCCGTTTTTTCCGCACCGCGGGTCATTAACGGCACGATAACCGCTTCTCCGCCGATTTTAGAAGCGATTTCCCGCACCTTCCGCTCATCAAAATAGTTGGCGGAAAGTATAACTTTCACGT
>JBAPTX010000358.1:0-2624 GCA_049282375.1 Calditrichia bacterium | reverse complement strand
TTTATATACTGGATAATTTCCTGGCTGTCTATCGGCGGATTTGTATTGGGCATACAGCAGACGGCGGTAAAGCCGCCGTTAGCCGCCGCCAGACTCCCGGAGGCAATTGTTTCTTTTGCTTCACTTCCGGGCTCCCTTAAATGAACATGCATATCCAGCCAGCCGGGACTGATGATTTTTTCCTCACAATTTACTACTTCCCCATCAAACCCCTGCCGGTCAATATTGCCGATTTGAGAAATTTTACCATTTTCGATCAGCAAATCTGATTTCTGATCCACATACAAAGCGGGATCCACAACCCGGCCGCCGCTCAACAGCAGTTTGCTGGGCAGTTTTTCAAAAGTTTTCCCTCGAATAATTACATTTTTAGTTAGTTTCACTGCGACCTCCTGCAAGTAAATAAAGAATGGCCATGCGGGTGGCGACCCCATTGGTTACCTGTTCCAGAATAACAGAATGCTCACTGTCCGCCACATTGCTGGATATTTCAATACCGCGGTTCATGGGTCCGGGATGCATAATCAGAATAGGGCGGGTGGCATTTTCCAGCCGCTCGCGGGTAATACCGAAATAATTATGATACTCCCGCAATGAAGGGAAAAGCCCCTGCCGCTGCCGTTCCAGTTGCAGGCGCAGTATATTCAGCACATCCACCTGCGGGATGATTTCATCAATGTTGTTATAAACCTCCACTCCCAGCCGGTCAATATGGCGCGGAATCAGGGTGGAAGGGCCGCAAACAATTACCCGGGCACCCATTTTCGTCAAGCCGTAAATATTGGACATTGCAACCCGTGAATGAGAAATATCACCGACCAACCCCACGGTTAAACCTTCCAGCTTTTCTTTTTTACGCTTAATGGTAAACATATCCAGCAAAGCCTGGGTGGGATGTTCGTGCCCGCCGTCACCGGCATTAATAATATTGGCATTCAGAACATTAGCCAGTAAATGTGCAGCGCCCGGAGAAGAATGCCGCACCACCACCATATCAATTTTCATGGCTTCTATATTCTTAACAGTATCAATCAGGGTCTCGCCTTTTTTTACCGAGCTGGTAGAAGCAGAAAAATTAACAATATCCGCCGACAATCTTTTTTCGGCTAATTCAAAGGATATGCGGGTTCGGGTAGATGCTTCATAGAAAAGATTGACCACTGTTTTTCCCTGCAGCGTCGGCAAGCGCTTGATCGGGCGGTCAAGCACTTCCCGGAAAGAACTGGCCGTCTCCAGAATTGCGTTGATATCTTCTGCTGAAGCACCGTCCAGACCCAGCAGATGTTTACGTTGAAATGTCATAGAAACTCCAATTTTTTGTAAGGTCCTTCAGTTCTGTTTAAAACCACTTCCGGCAAAAAAAACAGGCTGCATCCTTAGGAATTCTTTCTTATTCCGGCAGCGATCTGCTTATTTATCACTTTCAGGTTCTTCGACTAACAAAACTTCATCCACATCATCAATTTCGGACATTTTTACCTGCACCTCTTCACCAATGGAGGTGGGTATGTTTTTCCCCACAAAATCAGGGCGAATAGGCAGTTCACGGTGGCCGCGGTCCACCAGCACCGCCAAAAATATTTTGGCAGGCCGTCCGAAATCCATTAATGCATCCAGCGCGGCACGAATTGTTCTTCCCGTATAAAGAACATCATCCACCAGTACAATGTTAGTTTCATCAATTTTAAACGGGATATTTGTCACCTGCACATCCGGCTGTTTCAGCCTCATGCGGAAATCATCCCGGTACAGCGTAATATCCAGATACCCGGTGGGAATTTCTTTTTGTTCAATTTCACTGATCTTCTTTGAAAGCCGGTCAGACAGAAATGCGCCCCGGGTGCGAATCCCAACAATTACCAGATTCTCCATCCCCCTGTTTTTTTCAAGTATTTCATGGGCAAGCCGGGTAATGATGCGCTGAATATCCTTCTTGTTCAGAATAACTGCTTTAACCTTCTGTTCCATTATACGATCTCCGCTTAGTAAAAAAAACAGCCCCCCATCAGGCGACGGGGGGCTTCAAGTCTGTTGTTCATTTATTTTCATCATTCTGCCTTTACTACCTCTCCGGATAGTATTAAAGGTTAAGTGGGCGGTACTGGATTTGAACCAGTGACCTCTGCGATGTGAGCGCAGCGCTCTAGCCAACTGAGCTAACCGCCCCAAGCCGCGAAAAACTTAAATAGAAAGGTTTACTAAAACAAGCTGATTTTCAGAAGAAAACGTCCCGCTCCGGCAACAATTTTAAGTTGATTTGCGTTTCACATTTTTGCAATATGATAATGAAAATTGTATCTGTTTTAAACAGGTTTATCATTCCAAGAGGTATTCTCAATGAAAAAATATTTGCTTTTTACTCTGATAATTTTATTCTGCATCTCGTTTTCTCTTTTCGCCCAGGGTGGATTTATCCCTGTTACGGTGGATTATGCCACCTTCCGGTCAGAAAATGAAGATGCATATATTGAAGTCTATATTTCACTCTATCAGAACAGTTTAAAATATTTACCTGAAGGTGACAAGTTACGGTCCCATTACACCGTTACCCTGAAAGTTCTGCAAAACGATTCTGTTCTGTTTCAGAAAAATAAACAACTGCAGAATTTTGTGGAAACCTTCGA
>JBAPTX010000357.1:0-10314 GCA_049282375.1 Calditrichia bacterium | reverse complement strand
TGCGGGTCTTCATTTTCGTTATACTGCTGCTGGAATTTCTGAGCGCGCTGCAGATAGCTGATGCTCAGTAACTCATACATATCTTTATCATCCGGATTCAACTCCAGCGTCTTTTTCAGATAAGGGATAGCCTCTTCGTACTGGCTGTCATTAAAATAAATAATGGAAATATTTCGCGGAATATCCGGATTATCCGGCTCCAGTTCCATGGCCTTATCAAAATGGGTGATGGCCTGCTGCCAGTTTTCCTGTTTCGCATAAATTTCCCCCAGGGAAATATGTGCAAGGGTATTATCAGGATTAATATTCAACGCTTTCTTGTAATTTTCAATGGCTTTTTCCAGCCGGTTCGCGCGGTAATAAAAATCCCCCACCGCTACAACTAGGGTATCATTTTCCGGCTGAGCATCAACTGCTTTAATCAAGTAAGTTTCAGCAGAAGCAGTATCTCCAATTCTCAGGAAAGCAGTGGCCATTGGCGTATAGGGTTCTGTGCGTGCCGGATTTGCCTGTGTGGCCAGCACAAACTTATCTGCCGCCTGCTGAAATAACTTTTTTTGTTCCGCTTCGTCCTGGCTGGTAAGTGCTTTATTATAATAATTTTTAAGGGCATCATTATAATTCTCGGCAAAATATTCGTAACGCGCCTGTTCAATTTCCGCAGCAAATTCCTGAGAAATGCTGAGACTTTTATCAAACGCTTCATTCATTTGCTCAAAATTTTCCTGCCGCCCGTACAGCGATCCCAGCAAGTACCAGGCTTCGGCATTATCAGGGTACTTCTGCACCGCTTCCTGGGCAAGTTCAAATGCTTTGTCATAGAGACCATGCTGCATATTGACCACTACCCCTTCAATTTCCGGCGGACGGCAGCCGGTTACCAAAAGGACTGCGGTAATTAACAGCAGCAAAGAAATACTCAGTAATTTTTTCATAGGACAGGCTCCTTCAACGTTTGATGATATTGATGACTAATTTCTGTTATTTTTTCATAAAAAGGCGGTTTAATAACTCCAATTTCTGTAATAATACCGCTGATTAATTCCGCGGGCGTCACATCAAAAGCCGGATTCCAGCATGAAGCGCCCTCCACGGTGATGGTTAATTTGTCCCAGATAGTCGTTATTTCACGGCAGTTACGTTCCTCAATCGGAATTTGTTCCCCTCTCTCAATGGTAAAATCGAAGGTAGATAAAGGGGCGGAGACGTAAAATGGGATTTGATGATGGCGGCAATTTACGGCCAGATTATAGGTTCCGATTTTGTTTGCCACATCGCCATTTCTGGTAATCCGGTCCGCTCCGACAATGACCAGATCCACCATTCCCCGCTGCATGGCATAAGCCGCCATACTATCAGTGATCAAAGTCGCCGGAATATCGTTTTGCTGCAATTCCCACATATTAAGCCGGGCACCCTGCAGCAGCGGACGGGTTTCATCCACCCATACTTTTATCCGCTTACCCTGCTGATTTGCGCTATAAACGGCACCCAATGCGGTTCCGATACCGCCGGTCGCCAGTGCACCGGTATTGCAGTGGGTCAGCACGGATGCGCCGTCCGGAATCAGCTCCGCGCCATATTTACCCAAATCATTGCAGCGTTTTTCATCATCACGGTGTATCGCTTCGGCATGGGAGAACAGCCGCTCCAGCAATTCCGCCGGTTCCGCACTAACTTTTTCCAGCAGACGGAGGGATGAATCCAGGGCCCAGCGCAGATTGACGGCAGTGGGACGGGCGGAATTCAGATAAGCCGCTGTTTCTTTTGCTGCAGCCAGAAATTCCGATTTATTTTTAAATGTGCGGTTTTTAAGTCCCAGATAAAGTCCGTAGGCAGCGGCGATGCCGATGGCAGGCGCCCCGCGAATACTCAGCCTGCGGATAGCCTGAAAAACGGGTTCAGCATCCACAAGCTCCAGGTAGGCCAGTTTATGCGGTAAAAGAGTCTGGTCAATAATGACCAGCTTGCCCCGGGTCCATTCAATACTTTTTATCATAAAAGTGAATTCCTTGCTTCAAAAAGCAGAAAAATTTAGATCAATGTGATTTCTATTTCAAGAACCAATTCATTTTATATTTTTCTGCCGGTAGTTCAATAAAGAAATAGTGGCAGGGTTCCCGGTAAATTTTATTTTATTACCCCTGCTATCTGATTTGCCTTTCTATTTATTTTCAACCGGATAGTAACAGCAAAACCGGAAAAAGTCAGATTCCTGAAAAACAACTTTCCCCTGATTTGGGTTATGTTAAATTTCTGATGATGAACCAACCTTTCTGACAATTTCCGGAGGCGCTATGAAAAAGCTTGTTTTTACCTTCATTTTAAGTTTAATGGCTTCGGGCAGTCTTTTTTCCCAGTCTCTTCCCGGCTTTTACAGCCGGTATTCTTTTTTAATGACAGCACCCGGCGCTTTTCAGGATGGAATGGCCGGATATGCCAATCCTGCCAACCTGAAGATGCTGGATGGTTTTGAAAGCCGCTTTTACTGGAATACAGATGGCGCCAAAACTTTTTCCATTGATGACTGGGCAATTATTGCGGGTGCGGATGCGCTTGGTTTCGCCGCCGTGCGGCGTCATTTCGGAGAGTATCAATTAACAGATTACCGCCTCTCCACCGCCATGGGGCACCGCGGGTTTGCTTTCGGGCTGGCATATGGCTGGGCTACGGGAGACGACCAACTTTTTAATTATGAGAATCTGCTGGTTTCCAGCATACTGGCACGCCCGAACCGCTTTTTGTCCATAGGCGTAACCGGCAACTTTTCCACCGAAAGCAGTGCCCGGGAAGGCTTCGGGGAAATCGCTGTCCGTCCTTTCGGCAACGGCCGCTTTACTTTGTTTGCCGATGCCGCTATTCAGAAAAAAACAAATTGGCAGGATGCCCCCTGGAGCGCCGGTGCCGCAGTTGAAATTTTAAAGGGGCTGCATTTAAGCGGCCGCTATTTCGATAATGAACGGTTTACAGTAGGCCTTTCATTGAATCTGGGCCACGACGGCCTTTCTTCACTGGCTCATTATCATGAACAGCAGGATCATCAGCGAAACAGTTATATGTTCCGGGCCGGATCTCTGCATCCCTCTTTTCTGTTCGATATGTTCGGTCAGAAAACCCGCTATTATTCACTCAATTTAAAGGGCGAGGTGGAATACCACCGCTACCGTTTTTTTGATGATGATACACATCCTATTTTTCTTCTGCTGAAAAATATCCGCGCCGCCGGAGCCGATCCGCGGGTGGCATTGATAACACTTAATCTTTCCGGAATGGAAGCACTGCCGGAGCATGCCTGGGAAATTCGCCAGGAGCTGGAAAATGCCCGTCAGAATGGCAAAACGGTGATCATCTTTATTGACCGGGCCGGCATGACGCAGTATCATCTGGCAAGTGTCGCAGATGCAGTTGTGATGGATCCGCAGGGAATGCTGGAACTGCCCGGTTACCTTTCCAACCGCACCTATTTTAAAGGCACTTTAAACAAGCTGGGGCTTAAGTTTGATGAATGGCGTTTTTTTACTTATAAATCTGCAGCGGAGAGTTTCAGCAGGGACAGCATGTCGGCAGCGGACCGCCGCCAGCGGCAGGCCTATGTGGACGATCTTTATACGCTGGTGCGGGAGGAAGTCTGTGATGCGCGCCGGCTCAGCCGGGATGACTTTGACCGCATCATCAATGAAAAATCGGTAATCCTGCCGGAGGAAGCCCTGCAGGCTGGTTTGGTGGATACACTGGCCCGCTGGTCGCAGAAAAGGAAAATCATCGAAAACCTGATGGGCGGCTCTCTTTATCCCATCGGAAAAGATGAACTGCGCGAAAACGCGATGGCGGCAAATGCCTGGGGGCGAATCCCCCAAATTGCAGTGGTTTACGGGTTGGGCGTTTGCGATATGGATGAAGGCATCCGGGCCCGCTGGCTGGAAAGGCAATTTCTAAATCTGAAGGAAAATAAGGCAGTAAAAGCAGTGGTTTTCCGGGTGGATTCACCCGGCGGCGACGGCATGGCCAGCGATCTTGTGGCGGAAGCGATTCGAAAGTGCAGCGAAAAGAAACCGGTCATCATCAGCCAGGGGCAGGTTGCCGGTTCCGGCGGCTACTGGATTTCCATGTATGGGGATCAGATTATTGCCGGGCCCGGAACAGTTACCGGCTCTATCGGCGTTATCGGCGGCTGGCTGTACGACCAGGGATTTGCTGAAAAAACCGGGATGAGTTCGGATTATGTGAAGCGGGGTGAACATGCCGATCTGACAGCCGGCGTCTCGCTTCCGCTCATCGGCGCCACCCTTCCGGCCCGCAATCTGACGGCGGAAGAATTTGAGCGCATGAAATATCTGATTAAGCAAATGTATGAAGAATTCGTGGCAAAGGTGGCGCAGGGCCGGGAACTGCCGGTTGAATATGTGCGGGAAATTGCCGAAGGCCGTTTTTATTCTGGAACAGATGGTCAGGCGATCGGGCTGGTGGATGAGATCGGCACCTTTTTAACAGCCGTTGCCGCAGCCTATCAGGCCGCCGGCATCGACCCTTCACAAAAAGTAAAGTTTGTGGAGATTCCGGAATATCAGGGATTGTTCGATTTCAATTTTATACCGTCCCCAGTGGGAATGCAGGTCGGGGAAGATGCAGTGATGCAGTTTGTCAGAACCTATGGCAAGCATCCTCTGCAGCCGCTGTTTATGATGCTGCCGGACAGTTATCCTGTTTTAAAACAGAAGTGATACGGTAGTGTGCAGGAGATCCGGAAAGCCCCTGACTTGTTATTCCGGGGAAGCGGGGACTGCTTCTGGAATTAGGCCGCAACTCACACCCTGATCACTCACCGCCAAAATAGTAACTCAGCGTCAAACGACCGAAAAAGAAACTGTTGTCCACATCATCAATGAGGCTGGCACTGCGGTCGCCGCCGAACTGAGCGTCATCAAACAAGTCCGGCCAGCGGTAGGTGGCGCTGCTGAAAGCCCCCGCCACTTCCACCTGCCAGTTGGCACTGCTGAATCCGGTTCCGGCGCTCAGCAGCGTCTGGCTGAATTTTGCGGTGTTTCCCACTTCGCGAAAACTGTTGCGGTACTGCATTCCCACCCGGAAAGGAAGATGATTGAAAAATATATGCTCTATGCCCGCCTTCAGAACAAATGCATCCGAAAAATTATCCGCACTGGAAATATTTCCCGCCAGGTTACTTTTATACTCAACTCCCGACCAGAATTCATAGGTGAAATCCACATTTAAACGGGCCTTCAGTTCCTGCTGCGGACGATATTCCATCGCGGCGGTCAACTGCATGGGATAGCCGATTTCTTCATTTGCTCCCTTTTCCTTATCCACATATTTAACGGTATATGGCAACGAAGCAGAAAGTCCTGCACTGAGGCGGGGATGAATCCGGTAAATGCCCCCGAAAGAAAGGACCAGAGGAGTATTGTCCAGCGAGCGGCGGGTTTGTGCCTGAATCTCGCTACTGTCCCTCCTCACCCAGTCAATTTCCCGGTCATAATCCAGAGAGCCGTCCAGGATACCAGCCTGAATGCCCAGGGAAAGCGCGGGTAAATTCGGCATTTCTGCGGCAACCGCAATTCCGTAACGGCGCAGACTGCCATCTATTTGAATACGGTTATAAGCCAGCAGGGAGTCGCCGAATATATTTTGCCGTACTTCTTCCGTGTACTGATAATTCTGATCGATTTCGGTAAAGGAACCGGCTGCCAGTGTCAGGTTCGGCAGCACGTTGCCGGGGAGTTGGACCGCGATTGCCCCCTGCGGCTGAAAATACCAGTTATTATTAATCGCATAAACACCTTTTCCAATTATGCCGTCAAACCGGTCGTACAATGGATAAGAACGGCGTTCATCCAGTTTGTGCCCGGATAAACTGAGCTGAGCTGCTGCCGTAGCGGGAATTTGAACCAAAGCGGCAGGGTTGTAGAACATGGCGCCCGGCGTGTTTAAAGAGACACTCCCGGCGCCTCCCATACTGAGGGAACGGGCATCGGGAAAATGCCAGTAGCGCCCGATGGGGAAAAAAGGATAGCTTTGTGCCCAAAGGGAAGATGTTAAAAACAATAGAAAGGAAAACAATAAAATTCGCAACATTTTCATTCTGTATTCTCCTGCTCAGCTTAGCAAATCTTCTTGGAAAAATTGTAATGTTTAAAAATGTAAATTGAACTCCAGATAATAAAATTCCTGTACGGGCTGCAGCAGCCGGGCTTCATAATAACGGCCGGTATTTGCAATGGGAACATTGTTGGATTCCCGCGCTTCTACAAAATTCAGCCGGTGCTGAAAATCGCGGGTGTATTTAAAGCGCATGCTGATCTGATTGGTCAGGCGGCTGTAGAGAGAGACCCAGAAGCGCATGGCCCCGCGAAAGCTGTTCATCACCTGGAACTGTGTATCTTCAAAATTCCAGAAAAACCCTTTATAATATCCCAGAAACCCTTTCACTTTCAGCATTTCACTGAAGTTGTGGGTGAAAAATCCACCAAGTGCTTCCGCCGGCGAGCCGATATTTCCGGCAAGATTTACTGTCTGCAATTCCTCCCCGCTTTGAATGGGAAACATGAAGCGCGGCCTCGGACGGAATTTTGTAATCGCATTCATGTACATTACACCCAATTCATCATAACTGGAAAGACGCAGCCGCAGACGGCCCCGGAATTCCATATTCTCAAAGTAGTCCACGTTTAAATTATTCTGAACGGCACGCCCCTGGTATTTTTGGCGGAAATCAAAGCGGAGCGGAAAGATCGGACGGAACTGGATGGTGCCAACCGCCCGGTATTGTTTGGCATTATCGGAAACCCGCAGCCAGTTGTCATATTCCAGCGTCAGCACAAACTTGCGCGCCATTTGATAGCGGGTGGAAAAATAATATCCCCGTTCCGCCTGCGGCTGGGGATTATTGGTATAAAGCTGACCATATTGAGGATCCTGCAGATAAAAATAATCTTCATAAATGGTACGTTTATAGCGGCGGTAATTGGAAAAGGAACGCTGATAGGGATTGTCGAAGCCCAGACTGTAATCCCGGTAAAGCGCCAGGAAATTAAAACTTTCGTACTGCAGATAAGCATTGAAAACCACGGCATGAGGATTACCGCCGAGAAATCCCTGCGCCTTGTCCAGTTCGGCATATTCCCCCTGCAGGGCCAAATTCCGGTAAACGGTGCGGAAATCAAACCCGTAAACCCGGCGGAAAGATTTCGCCCCGCCCCAGAAAGGATTTTCTCCGTCCGACACCTCCCCGCCGTAAGCATTGTAAATTTCAGTATCGGCAAGCCCGACATCCGCTGTTTCAACAACTTCGTTCAGATCCGGACGGATCAGCCTGTCGTAGGCGCTTTCATAATAGGTGGCCCCGATTTCCGTCCAGGGCGTGAAATCATAGGAAAAATGTGAACCGTAAAGCAGTTCGCTAACCGTGTTGCGCCAGGGCAGATCGCGGTTTAAACGGACCGAATCATTGGGAGCAAATTCAAACCGCTGATCCAGCACAATGAACTGGTTCATTGGATAATGCAGTTCCCCGTTTACCAGCACAGGTGTACTGTTCAGAATGGCATCCCTTTTATCGAAAGAACCAAAAAGAAATAGATTAAAATTGCTCAAAGACATTTCGGCGGCCAGGCCGGTTAATTTATACTGGCGCGTCAGGGAATTATCGCCGGATAATCCGATAAACCGCTTACGCCAGCTATAGCCGCTTTTTCTCGGCTGGAAAAAGTCGCTGTTTTCCATTACTACACCCTGTCCGAAAGCAAGGCTGTAATTTCCCGCATATACTTTCCGCAATTTAAGCGGGCCGAAATCGCGGTTATGTATGCCCAAATATGCCTTGCCTTTCGGGAACTGCATAAAGCCAAGATCCTGCTGCAGCACGGGCTCATTCAACCCATGATAATAAGAATAGCCGAATTGGATATCGCTGCCATAAGTACCAAGAAAACGGGTAAACGTGCTGGGATAATTGTTACCGACCCGTTCGGTGGGAATCAAATCCGTTGCCTCAGCCTCTTCCACCAGAAAAGGCGTATTGTCCATCCGCATCAATAAATGTCCGTGAAATTCCCGTCCTTTTGCAGCGGGTTCAAAGGAAATGAAATCATTGGCATTGCGGTAGCCGTAATAGGATAAAAAAGGTGCACTGCGCAAATCCCGCTGACTGTAAATCTGCCCCACCTGCCGGCGGTATTTGATAATGGCAGCGGCATCCACCGGGGAAACCCCCTGCAGATTCACCAGCTCATCATAACGGATGGTATTGATGTGTTTCGGATCCAGCGCCTGTTCTATCCAGAGATCAACAAGCGCCTGGTTAATCCCTTCATTGCCTTCCCAGCGCTCCAGTTCATAATACAGGTTTTCCACCCGTTCCTCACGTTCTGTTTTGGGCGAGAAGGGTTCAACCCTGATCAGCGGCTTCAGGCTCAGGAAAATTTCCGGGGTCATTCCTTCAATATCATTCAGTTCATAAATATTATTTAACTCTCCCCGGCGCTGAATGCGCTCGTAAATGCGTTCCGCCAGGCTGTGAGGAACCGGCAGCCGGGCAATTTCTTCCAGGGAGGCATTGTTGATATCCAACTGGTGCCGGTAAGAATAAACCGTGCTGTCCGCCTTTTGCGCAAGGGAAACGGAAACACCGGAAATGCATATCAGAAATAATACTGTTCCAAACCTGTAAAGTATATTTTTATTTATCATGGTTGCCGCTTCGCTTAATTTAAAAATAATAAAATTTCAATTCTAAAAGGACAGCATAAATCCGATCTGATGGGTTTCTCCCAGATCAGCATGAGTCAGCAGCGCATAGTCCAGTTTAAAGGATGAATACTGCAGGCCCACTCCTGCAGAAAAACGGCTGGGATTGGTCGTTCCTCCAAAACGCAGGGCAATATACTGGAAAACTTCAAATTCGGCGCCGCCCCATAACTGCATATCGCCCACCCCGATCGTGCGGTTAAAATCCAGCGAAGTGGTGACGCCGTCGTAGGGCTGATAGGCAATACCGGCGACGATCCTCTGGGGTAAATCGTGCCGGGCATACTCTCCGATTTGCGGACTGTTAACATTAAGAAAATAGACACCTACAAAAGTGCGGCTGTAAAGAGTGGCCAGCAGTCCCACGTCCATCCCGAAGGTTCCGGCGCTCCCCAGGTCTCCCCATCGCTGGGAAGTTCCCAGGCTCCAGAAATATCCTTTCAGGCTGTATCCCAGAGCCAGGCTGCTGTGAATATCCTGCATCAGGTAAAACCCGTGAGACAATGAGAGCGTATATTCGCCGGAAAGGTCAGTATCCTGATAATGAACCCCGAAATACTGAAATCCGGCGGAAAGTGTGCCCCAGCGTTCCGGCAGCGGATAAACGGCTGATCCGAAAAAATTACGCAGAAAAGCCGCATTAAAAAGCCGCAGATAGGATGTCCCCACCGCCGGATTGTGAAGCTGTGAGAGTCCGGCCGGATTGTAGTAGGAAGCCCAGATATCATTTGCGACCGCAACTCCGGCGCCGCCCATTGCAGTTGCCCGGGCACTTGGATAGCGGTCGTCAAACAAGCCTGCCTGCAGCGGATTTGCAAAAGGCATCACAGTAATAATAATAAGTAGTATATACCGAAAAACTTTCATAGGGCTGTATTCTCTTTTTTTATGAATTCCGGGTTTGCTTATTTGGATAAAATAGTTCCCACCACAATCGGCGCGATGGCTGTTTTGCGGTTTCCGGATTGCTGCTCCAGCACTTCCAGATGACAGATGTAGGTTCCCAGCGGCACCAGGTCCAGATACTGGTCTCTGCCATCCCATTCAAGCCGGTTTTGAATAATTTCAGCATTTTCGTCTCTCAGGGTATGAATCAGGCGTCCACCCAGATCAAAAATCCGCAGGGTAAACCAGTTGCCCACCGCACTGACATTATAATCAATACCGATGGTTTCGCCGCGGTCGGGGACAAATGGGCGCGGATCTACTTTCAGGGAAACATTTGCCAGATCAGGCGAATAGTTTTCATCAATTTCAATCTGGTCCTGATAAACGGTCAGCAATTGATAAATACTGTCCCCGCGGGAAATAAAAACGCCGCCGACCCCTTCCACGAAAATTCTGTTGTTAATATTTATATCGCTCAGGTCCAGCTCGGCTGTGTCCCAGATACGGACACTGGTTCGTCCTTTCCCGTCGGATATTTCCAGGGTAGTGCCGCCGCCGGCAGCATATTTATCGAGAACAACCCCGTCGGTCTTTATCAGGGTTCCTTCCCAGCGGGGGTTGTTTACCTGCAGTGTATTAAGCTGCAGGGGTTCCGGCAGCGGG
>JBAPTX010000356.1:0-7607 GCA_049282375.1 Calditrichia bacterium | reverse complement strand
TGCAGTAACACTTTCCCTGATTATTTTTATCACGCCGGTAGTTGCCGTGCTGGTGGATTTTTTATGGATGGGAGAACTCATCGGATTCCGGGCCATTCTGGGAATGCTGATTATTTTCAGCGGCATTTTGATTACCGAAATGGAAACACTCCGGGGATACCGCCGCAAAAGGGCGCCGCAGGCAAACCGGCCATAATGCTGCACAAGTGTTCAGCCTGTGGGTTTTTTCAGCTCTAAATTCAAAAAAATTTTGCTGCGGATAGGCATTCGAATCAATGGTCCGTGGTTACCACTCGAAATTCAGAGCCTCATTTAAAAACCGCATGAACGGCGCTGAAATTTTGAAGGCATTCGAGCAGGTTTTCATAAATTCAGGTGAGCAGGCGGTTTCTTCACTGAAAGTAGTTATCACAAAAAAATCCTTTCTCTTCAGATCTTCAATGAAGGGATGATCGGGATCGAATCCCCTGGGAGGCCGCTTCAGTGAATCGCCGCCAGGCTTAAAGGTGTTCGCGAATTCCCGGTTGGAAAATATTTTCTGCCACTTTTCGGGATTTTCCTCAATGGCCCCACGGATTTTATTGAGAGAAGATGAATCCGGCTGCCAGACTCCCGCCGCACAGAATACGTTCCCGGGTTCAAAGTGCAGATAAAATCCCGGCGCATGGGCATCCTTTCCCCTTTCTTGCCGGAATTGAATTCCCGCATGGGTTTTGTAAGGGCTTTTATCTTTAGAAAAACGAACATCGCGATAGATTCTGAACAGAGAACCGCCCACCGGCCGGGGGTCGGCGATATAATGAGGGCTTATTTCGCTCAGTGGTCCGCTGAATCCGGCAATAAATTGCAATAGAGGATTCCGCACCTCTTTTTCATATCGCTTCTTATTTGCGTGGAACCATTCCCGGTCGTTGTTCTGCTTCAGCTCTTCCAAAAAGGTAAACAGAGCCGGCGTAATGGCGGGAATATCGGATTTTAATTGATCCTGCATGAGGGCTTCCTTTTTATGATGAGGTTTTATTTCACGTATTCGCAAAAATTGCGGAAAGTCGGCGCAATGAAAGAATGATTATTATCAGAACCGGAAATCAGAGCCGGATCTGCTCAGATCAATCAATATAAAAAGTTCTGTTCTTTCCTAAAATCATTTTGTAGCATTTTGAAGCGTTAGCAATCTGAAGCTATCGGGTTAATACAGGAGAAATAATAATGCCTGGAAACGTTACAGCAGCGGAAGCCCATGCGGCCTCCGCGGAATTAAACTGGAAACCGGCAATTTGCGGCATCTGCCCGGCCGGATGCTGGGTGGAAGTGGGAATGAGCAACGGCAAACTGGCGGATATCCGCGCTGACAAAAGCCACCCGCTGGGGATGATTTGCCGGCGCGGCGAGCATGCGCCGGAAATTGTTTACAGCAAAGACCGCCTGAAATATCCCATGAAAAGAGCGGGCGCAAAAGGAACCTACAACTTCGAACGGATTTCCTGGGATGAAGCTTATACAATCATCATTGAAAATCTGAACCGAATCAAACAGGAGTCCGGCGCGGAAGTGGTTTCCATTTACACCGGGCGCGGCGCCTTCGAGCTTTCCCTTTGCGATATGTACCAGCCGCAGGGTGTGGCTGTTTCCTCCGCCTCCAACATTCTGTTCCCGTTCGGTTCGCCCAATACCATGGGAGTGGGCGCACTCTGCTATGTTTCCTTCGCGATGATTGCTCCCCATGTGACAATGGGCCGCATGCTGATCAATATGTTCACCGATATGGAAAATGCCGATCTGCTGGTGATCTGGGGCGCCAATCCCGCCACGGACTCCCCGCCGCTGGACATGTACCGGCTGGAAGCCGCCGCCAAACGCGGCGCAGAAGTGGTCTGTATTGATCCCCGTTACACTGACAGCGCCAAAAGAACCGGCGCAGAATGGATCCCGATTCGTCCCGGGACGGACGGCGCCCTGGCGCTGAGTATGATTGAGGTAATGATTGAGGAAGAATTATATGATGAAAACTTTGCGGAAAAATGGTGCCACGGTTTTGACGAATTAAAACAGTATGTGCAGCATTTCAGTCCGGAAGTAACCGCTGATATTACCGGAGTACCGGCGGAAACCATCCGCAGCCTGGCGCGGCGGATCTGCGGGGTCACCGGCGCCTGTCCGGTGATGTACACCGGTCTGGAGTATTCCAACAGCGGCATTCAGGCCATCCGTGCAGTGCAGACCCTGTTTGCCCTGGCCGGACAACTGGATGTGCCCGGCGGCATCGGGCTGGCCATGCTCAATTCCCATTTTCCCATCAACCGGAGCTGCAATCAGCCCAACCCCGATCTGGACCGGGCCGTGGCGCGCGATAAGTTCCCCATTTACAGCAATTATCGCGGGGAATCGCACGCCAGCGGACTGGTGGATGCGGTTCTCGCCGGGAAACCTTACCCCATCCGCGGCCTGGTTATTCATGGCGCTTCACTCGCCACCTCCTGGCCGCAATCCGGCATCTGGCGCAAAACGCTGGCAGAACTGGATTTTCTGGTCTGCATCGACCGGCAGTTCACTGCCGATGCCGCTTATGCGGATATTGTGCTGCCGGCAACCACCATGTTCGAAATCGATTCCTACATGGTTTATGGGCCGGTGTTCCGGCTGCGCGAAAAAGTGATTGAACCGGTGGGGGAAGCCCGCAACGATTACCTGATAATGGCGGAACTGGCAAACCGCCTGGGCTATGGTCATCTTTTCCCGCAAAGCGAAGAAGAAATGATCCGGTTTGCCCTGCAGGATTCGGGCTACAGTCTGGAAGATATCCGGGAAGCCGGCGGCTGGGTGAAGCTGCCTTCCCCGATGATGGAATATAAAAAATGGGAAAAGGGACATCTGCGGCCGGACGGTAAAGCAGGGTTCGACACGCCTACCGGCAAGTTTGAAATCCGGTCCACGGTGCTGGAGGATTACGGCTATGAACCGCTGCCGAAGTACTCCGAAGTCAAAGAAGGGCCGCTGGCAAGCCCCGGCACCGCACAGCAGTATCCGCTGGTGTTTAATTCCGGGGCGCGCCCGCAGACTGATTTCCGTTCGCAGCATCACGCCATCGAGGGGCTGCTGAAAGATAATCCGGAGCCGGTTGTCGAAATCAATGAAACAGATGCGGAAAAACGGAATATCCGCAGCGGAGATCTGGTGGAAGTACGGACGCCGCGCGGCGCTGTCCCTTTCCGCGCAAGAGTTACCGCGGAAATTGTGCAGGGCGCGGTTGAGTGCAACATGGGCGGCGGCACACCGGTGGGGCCCAAAGCCTGGCAGGAGTGGAACGTTAATGAACTGACCGACCTGCAGAATTATGATGAAATCTCCGGATTCCCCGTTTATAAAGCGCTGTTGTGCGAAGTAAAGAAAATTGCCGAGGGAACACAAACCACCCGCAGGCAAAGTCTAAAGAAATCTGATTTTTCCGACACTGCCCTGCCTTACCTGAACCTCTTAAAGAAAAAAACTCAGACCCGCATTTACCTGGATAATAACGCCACCACCCGGACAGCACAGGAGGTAAAGGAAGCAATGCTCCCCTTTCTGGAAGAGAATGCAGGAAATCCTTCCAGTATCCACGAAATGGGAACGGAGGCGAAAGAAGCGGTTGAAAAAGCCCGGCGCCAGGTTGCTGCCCTGCTGCATACCCGCCCGCGGCGGATTATCTTTACCGGCGGCGGTTCCGAATCGGACAATATGGCGCTAAAGGGGATTGCATTTACCCTGCGGCAAAAGGGAAACCATCTAATTACCACCAATATCGAACATCCGGCAATTTTGAATACCTGCCGTTTTCTTGAAAAAAGCGGGTTCAGCGTTACTTACCTGCCGGTGGACAATTTCGGATTCGTCAGCCCGGAGAAACTGCGCAGGGCAATCCGGCCTGAAACCATTCTGGTTTCCATTATGGCTGCCAATAATGAAATCGGCACCATACAGCCTGTTGCCGAACTTGCCGGTATTGCCCATAAACATGATGTGCTTTTTCACACCGATGCAGTACAGGCGGCGGGAAAAATAAAAGTGGATGTGGAAGACTTGGACGTGGACCTCCTGAGCCTTTCCGCTCACAAGTTTCACGGCCCCAAGGGAATCGGTGTGCTTTATCTGAAGAAAGGGATCCAAATTGAACCGCTGATTCACGGCGGAAAACAGGAGAGCGGGCTGTGGGCCGGGACGCATAACGTTCCGGCCATTGCAGGGATGGGCAAAGCAGCCGAACTGGCGGCTTCGAACCTGCCCCATTTTGAAAAAGTCCGGGATTTGCGGGACCAACTGGAGAAGGGGATCCGCGGTTTAATTCCGGAGGCGCAATTAAACGGCCCCAAAACAAACCGGCTGCCCAACACCCTGAATTTAACCCTGCCGGGCCTTCGGGGCGAATCGCTGGTGGTGGCGCTGGACCAGCACGGGATTGCACTTTCTTCCGGTTCCGCCTGCAAATCCGGTTCACCGGAACCGACTCATGTATTAATGGCGATCGGCAGAACAACGGAGCAGGCGCATTGTGCAGTGCGCTTTTCTCTGAGCCATTACACCACTCACGAAGAAATCGAAAAAACCGTATCAGCTTTATCGGAAGTTCTGGAGGAGATGGAAAATACCGTACGATTTCTGCCGTGCAAGTAAAGACGGGATGTTTACCTTTTAAAGTAAAGTGATAAATTCAGGCACAAGCGGCATTAAATATTTATTTGAAGGAAAATTATTAAATTGAATTGAGAATTACAGTTTTTGATTTGTCCCGGGTGAATTCAGGCTGAAACAGCCGCTATTGAAACAAAAAAAACCCGCCGGTCATCCGGCGGGTTTTATCACTCACTAGAAAACCCGTAAGCTATCTCAGATTTGCCTCCAGCTTTATTTCAACTCCTTTTAACGCCTGGGAAACCGGACAATTCTTTTTGGCGGCTTCCGCATGTTTTTTAAACTCTTCTTCATCAATATTGGGAACTGAGGCTTCCGTACTCAGAGTAATATCGGATATTTTAAATCCCTCTCCCGCTTTTTCAAGATTAACTCTGGATTTGGTGTGAATCATCTCCGGATTATATCCGGCCTCACCTAACGCCAAAGACAGTGCCATGGAAAAGCATCCGGCATGGGCTGCACCAATCAGTTCTTCGGGATTGGTGCCCTGCTGTTCTTCGAAACGGGAGCCGAATGAGTAATTTCCCCTGAACGCGCCGCTGCCCAACTGCATGACGCCCTGACCTTCTTTTAATGTCCCCTTCCATTCCGCTGATGCATGACGAACCGGCATAATTTAAACTCCTTTCCTTATCTTTTGTATTTCACTCTTTTCAGTTTCTGCTTATTATCAAAAAAATCATGACTTTAACAAACCGGCTCATACACGGTCGGTTAAGCCTTTGTACCCGGCTTCCTCTGCACAATGGGCACAGCAGTAAATGGAATCGCCCGATTCCACACCGTGGCCGATAATCTTCATTCCGCAATGAGCGCATTCCGGCGCCAGATCATGAATGGCGCATTCAAAGCTGTCGTAGGTATTTGTATTGTCCCCCATCGTCACCTGAAATGCCTTATCATAATCATTCCCGCAAACCTTACATTTTGCCATAAATTCCCCCCTTTTCTACTAACTGGTTTAGTCTTATGCGAATCAGACCTGCATATGTTCCGGGATTCCGCCGCAGAAAGGCGGATTTAAAGAAAAAGGCCGGCTTTAGATTTTTTAAAGAATTTTTAAACCACAGTTTGTATGAAAAAAAAAGGCGGCTGCCGGACATCCGGAGCCGCCTTTAAACCACAGAAAATAAGTTAAAGCCTTTAGCGCAGCAGCAGCATTTTGCGGCTTAAAGTTTCCCTTCCGATCACTAAGTTATAAAAATAAACGCCGCTGCCGACTGCAATTCCCCGGTCATTTATTCCATCCCATTGAACTGCATACCAGCCGGGGGCTTGAAAATCATTAACAAGATGACGCACTTGCTGTCCAAGACTGTTATAAATCCGCAAATCCACCTTTTCCGCTGCAGGAATGGCATAGCGGATTGTAGTGAGCGGATTGAACGGGTTGGGATAATTCTGCTGCAAGGTAAACACCTTTGGATTGTTTGAATAAGGCGGTTCCAGGGAAACAATGGCATTTGAATTCATTTGAATATGGCCCAGGGATCCTGCAGTGTAAATAGAAGCGGTTTGTGGACTGTTTCTTTCAACATATACCGAATAAATTGTGCTGGCCCCTGTATTTTCAAACTGCCATGTCAAACCCCCGTCAGCAGTGATATAGGTTCTGCCGCTGCTGCCCACCGCAATTCCATTATTTTCATCTATGAACTTTATATCATATAATGTGGTGATGGTATTTCCCACATCCACCGTATCCCAGGTTGCTCCTCCATCCATGGTTTTCCGTACTTTTCCCGAAGAACCTGAAGCATACCCGACGCTATCATCCACCATAAATATAGAATACATGGTTGAAGTATTATTCGGATCCAGTGGTGTAAAGGTTGTCCCGCCATTGGTCGTCCTGATCATAGTACCATTGCTGCCTACAACAAAGCCTACATTGGGGTCCAGAAAATAAGACCCGCGAAGTATTTCCGTAACGTCTGTTGTTAAAGGCGTCCAGCTTGACCCGCCATCAACAGTTTTATAGCCTAATCCGGATGCCCCAAATGTATAGCCGGTATTTTCATCGGTAAAGAAAATGGTTTCCAGATCATCCGTTGTAACTGCAGGCCGTGCCACCTGAAACCAGCTCTCTCCGCCATCAATGGTTTTATAAACAAAGTGGTCTTCACAGGCAGCATACCCGACCATGGGTGTAACCATACTCAGCGCGTTGAAATCGTGTTCGGTGGAATCCAGAAGGGTTGAAACCGTCCAGGTATCCCCTCCGTCAGTTGAATACATGGCCTGATCAAAAGTAACATTGGAAATACCGGGAGCACCCACAGCAATTACCCTGCCGCTGGCGCTCTCGGCCCAGTTATCATACAGAGTACCCGCTTTTTTCCACATATTGTGCATTTGCGTGGAATTCGGCTGAATGTAGGTTTCATTGACCATTCCCACGGCGCCAACTGTGACGAAATGATTATCATCAATAAAATCGCTTTCAAAGAAAGTAGAAGTCCAGGATTGATTGGGGTCATTATAACTGAATGAATTCCAGGTGGCACCCGTATCCGAAGTATAAAACATGGTGTAAGAATCTCCGGTGGCGTAAAAGGTGTTATTCCGATAATCCAGATCAAAAAAATCGGAAGCGGGCGGCAGCCCGGTACTGGCCTCTGTCCATGTGGCACCGGCATCCATTGAGAATGCCATGGCCGCATCGATACCGCCGGCCATTCCGGTGCTGGCATCCATGAAATTAATAGTCCAGATCAGGCTGCTTCCGGAGACGTAAATGGTATTCCAGGTACTGCCGCCATCCGTTGTCCGCAGTATATTGCCATTTGTAGAACCCAGTAAAACCGTATCTTCATTGAAAGCGTAAATACAATAAGCATTGTCCGGCAGTGTACCCGGAGTTTGAGTCCAGGATTGTCCGGCATCGGTTGTTTTTAAAAGGCCCACATTGGAGAGGCCGCAGGCAAACCCTACAC
>JBAPTX010000355.1:0-6064 GCA_049282375.1 Calditrichia bacterium | reverse complement strand
CACTGAACCTCTAAAGAAATCATCCAAAAATGAATTTGGTTTTAATAGTAACAATTCCCCGGGAATTTTCAAGTCGCGGGAAATTAGACCAGCGGCGAACCGACCTGATAATGCACTGTTCCACCTTCCGGTTATTCAAAGTACTATTTACAATTTTAACTGCCCCGACTTTCCCCATCGGGGAGATGTCAAATGTCAGGACAACTTCGCCACGCAAGGTGGGATCCACTTTTAGCTGGGACTGATAACAGTATTCCACCGAAGCTTTATTTTTATTAATGACGGCATCAATAACTTCCGGATCCCGCTGCGCAAGTGAAGCGCCCGATCCCTGTACATTGGTTCCCTGAGCCAGTTCAATTGACCCTGACCTGCGCACTTCAGTGCCGCTTCCACCGGAGCCGCTTCCGCCGCTCCCTTCAATTAAATCATCAATTCCGGCGCTTCCACCTTCGCCGCCAACTCCTCCTTTTGCCATACGGGTGCGCTGACCACTGCCAGTTGCCGTCTCAAGAGATTTGGTTCCGGAAACCAGGTCGCCGGCATTTTCCAAACCTGAACCACCACCGCCTTCACCTAAAATATCAGAATAGGACAAATCTCCCGAACCACCGCCGCCTCCGCCGGTTAATGCAGCCAATACTCCCTGCCCAGCCGCTTCCTGTTCCAACTGCTGGCGTCTGGCCTGGCGTGCACCGGCACCGGCACGGCGTCTTTCCACTTTATCCGAAACGGATTCGCTAACCAGTTTTTGACTCTCGTCACTGAGCTTCTCTTCTTCTTCGGCACCTTCCTCTTCTCCGGTGGCAACTCCCACACCTTCACCCTCGCCTTCAATAATACCTTCTTCCGAAGGGACAATCTCCGCATAAATCTGCTCCAGGTAGGTCTGTTTAATACGCTGGCGCTGCGATTCGGTCATTTCCCAGTTTCGCGTACTCATCCAGATTGTAAAGCCAAACAGCAGGAGTGAAGTAAGCAGTAAAATTGAATAATACCGCCTGTCAAACAGATCCCAGAAATTTCTTTCAAACTCATGCGGAAAACCGGCGAGTTTAAACTGGGAGGGGCCGTTTTTTCCTGAAGGGATGTATTTTTTTTTATTTTCATTCATATTTGATTACTCTCTTCAGCAATAGCTATCAACTTTCCTGATATGTCAGCAGTCTGAGTTTATTATAATCCGACTGCCCGCAAGTGTAGAGCACCTTTACCAATATTCGAAAGGGTGTGTTTTCATCCGCCTGCACAATCACTTCATGGCTGAACGGTTTACCATAATTGATTTCATCCTGCCGTGATTCTTCAGCCATTTCGCTTAAACGGGCATAAAGCGGCTGAATCAGATTTTGATCTGCCGGGACATCGTCGAGATCCATTATAATCGTATTTGCCACCATAATATTGTGGCGGGTTACCGAAACGTTCAGTTCCTTGCGGGGTTGCTCCTGGCTGGCCGAATAGGGCAGTTTCAGGTCTTCCGAAGGGGTCATTATCTGCCCGGTGGTTGAAAATGTTTTCAGGAGAAACAGCAGAATAATGGTCATCATGTCCATCATTGAATTTAGATTTAACTCATCTTTAGAAAATCTGAGATGCTTTTTTCTCCGTGATGGGATATAGGCCATCTGTGTTATCCTCGTTTATAAAAATTACATTACAACCTGGCCGATAATGATTTGAGGGAACAGCTCCTGCGCTTCCCCGTCATCATTAAAATACAGCGCCACATTGTCCATCGTTTTAATTATATGCTTATAAGCTACATTCGCCTCTGCCGTCAGCAAAATAGCCTGACGATCGGAAAATTCTTTGTCCTGCAGCTTCTTCTTTATTTCCACCAGCCGGCTGTGAAGCGCTTCATAATTATAAGCCCCGCTGGAGGTCAGCGGGATGGAAGGTTCGCCGCTTCCCGGTGCGGAAGCCGTATCCGATTGCAGGAATCCGCTTTTGGTTCCGATGTAAAAGCCGTTCTGCGCTACAATTATATTCAATCCGAGCCGGGCCTGTTGTTCAGTCGGTTTTTCTGTATCCAGATTCTCAAAACCGGCCGATTTCGGCGGCAGGTTCAATTCTTTGATCGCCAGTTTGGTCCAGACGGAGCCGGCCAGAAGCAGCGGAATTAGCACCACCATCAGATTCATTACCGGACGGATGTCCAGGTTCATCGGCTCCAGTTTTCGCGTTCTGCGTAAGGATGGTTTATAAGCCATTTATTTTACCTGTTAACGGTTTCCGGTGATCAAGTTAATGAGCTTCACCAAATGTTCATCCATTTCATCTATAATTTCGGTTGTTTTATTCTGAAGGATATTATAGATAATCAGAGTGGGTACTGCAACTGCCAAACCGAAAATTGTGGTATTCATTGCTACGGAAATCCCCTGTGCCAGCACTTTGGGTTTATCGGCTTCGGCAATCTGGGTGCCGCCCACCGCTTCAAACGCAATAATCAAACCGTAAATCGTTCCCATTAAACCGGTGAGAGTGGCAACATTTGCGAGCATAGACAGATAATTGGTGCGTTTCTGCAACTGCGGGATGACTTCCAGCGTTCCTTCATCCACCGCATTTTGTATGGAGCGGAAATCCAAACTTTCGCTTTCGGCAACTCTTTTTAATCCATGAAGCACCACATAGGGCAGCGCCTTCTGCTTACCCTGTTCGCACAATTCAATCGCCCGTTTTATATTCCCGCTGGTAACCAGCTTCCGGACTTCCATCATAAATTTATCGGCATCCACATTGGAACGGACCATCACGTAATATACTCTCTCAATGGAAATCGCAATTGCAATAATGGCCATAATGAGAATTGCCCACATGAAAAGAAAGCCTGGTGAATCGGGGCTGAACTGTTCGAAGAAGCTTTTCCAGAATTGTAAGGCAGAGCCCATAATTAAAATCCTCCTACACTTTGGTAGTTTCTAAAGTAAAATTTGTTCAAAATCTTTTTTTATTTAATAGTGTTTCCACATCATCTATTGCCGGAACCTGTCCGCTTGTTACGGGCTCGTAACGAATCTGATCCGCACCGCCGGTCAGTTCATTCAGAAAAGACTTTTCGGCAGTAACATCCTGAAAGTCAGGTTTTTTACGGCGATCGAATATTTTTACCTGCGGCATTTCCATGCGGGCTGAAATCGAATAAGTCTTGCCCATTTGGGTCAGATCAATTATGGTCCGCTCGGCCGGAATTTCCGCTGATTGAACGGTCGTATCCGGCTGTTGTTGCGCCTGTTGGGAAAATACCGGAACTGTAAGACAAAGTAGAAAAAATAAGATCAGTAATGCTTTCATAACCTACTCGCTAAATATACGGTTTTTGTTTAATACAATGATACTCTTTAAATCTCCGCGATCCACGCTTTCCGCTGTTTCGCGGCGAATGCGTTCGGCCGCCGCTGTTACTTCCACCGGCAAAGATTCCAGATGCATGTAAAAGCGCAGGCCCCGGCGGGGTGGTCCGTCAAAATCGGTTACGTCCACCGCCAGCACATTTTCGCCCTCACGCAAAAAATCGCCAATTTCTACAAATCCGGCCTTTTCAACTGTCTCATATTGCCGCGCCTGGTCACCCTTGATGTATTCATTATTCAGATAAAAATGGTATTCGTCATCCCCTGTAATTAATACCCATCCGTTAATTGCACGGTTATCCAGAGTAAAGTGCTTGCGGAAATATACCGTCTGCGTATCCGGTGGAGAAACGTTCAGTGAATCTGCTGAAGTTATTTCCGCCGGTTCCATATCGGACGGCAGGGTATCGGCAGAAGCCGAAAGGCCGGATGAAGGCACAATTTCCTGCTGAACAGTTGCCGAATCTTTTATTCCGGTGTCAATCCAGATGGCCTGCGGGGCATTACTCAGGCTGTCAAAACCGATAAAAACCATTCCTGCCGGATATGCGGCAGTAACTGCATGGGGCCAGCCGCTGTCATCAAAACCTTCTTCCGTCCAACTGAAATCCCGTTCTGCGCTTGCCCGCCAGGTGGTGTCGGAAACAATCACCTTTACATCGCGCGGCATGTCTCCCAAATACTGAGCCGGGTCCAGTTCCACCAGCCTAGCCAGTATCAAATGAGTCCACACACTGTTCACATTATATTTTTTAGAAAGCTGGTATCCATATTCCAGTGACTGTTGTGCATAATCCCTCATTACCGAGCGCTGATCATCAAAATAGACCAGCCCCAACTGGTATTTTGGCGAACCTGTGGAATCCGCGAGATCCTGATAGGAATCTCTCAGCCCGGCGGCCTGATTTGCCAGATCCAGTAAAGTGGTACCGGTAGTATAAGTCAAATTGAACAATCTTTCCTCAATGGTCAGGACGGCATCATTCTGCAGGTTATTGCTGCCGGCGAACTGCAGGGTCTTGTCGTACTGGTTCAGAGCCACCGACAGAAACTCCCGCATATAGTCAATTGTATTCAGCATCTGTTCATTATAGTCCATAGAATTCAGGCCCTGCGGAGTTGTGGCGGATTCTCCGCTTTCCACCAGGTTCTGAAGAGTGGGGATCTGCTCCCGGTAGAATTCCGCAGCACGTTTAAAAAGATCGCCGTATTCTTCCGGTAAAATTCCGCGGATCAGCACAACTTTCCGGCGGGATTCCCTGGCATATTTATTTTCCAGATTTAACTGCTGAGATACACTTATATTTTTTAAATGGGCATCAATCGTAACCTGGACAGCCGGCGCCACCGCTTTTTCGAGAAGCAGCTTTTTCCATGAAAGCCAGGCCAGTCCCGAAGCCGGATTTTCCTGACGCAGATAGGCATACACAAAATCTTCCGAGCGTTCCGCAACTGTATATAACATCCGCGACACTTTCTCTTCTGCCCGGTTATACCAGCGCAGGGCAGCCTGCTGAGTGCTGTCCGCTGTACCGGCTTTTTGAATAAGTGCCGTACTGTCTGGATCATCGGGACGTGCGGCAACCAGTGAATCTACTTTTTCGGCGCCAATTTTGCGGGCAACGTCAGGAATATTGATAATTACATTTTTGTATTCGTCAACCGCACGTTCATAGGCGGGAACCGAAGCCTGAAAGGCGCGGTAGCGCTGCACCAGCCGTTCTTCAGGCGAAAGGCCGGGGCGCAACTGCTGATCGGCAACAGCATCAGCCATAATTTCATAAGCTTCCGCAATCCGGTACATGGATTCAAAACTTTTTACTGAACCGCTCTGGATCACTTTGGTGAAAGAACTTACCACTTCCTGCAGTTTATCACGCTTCTGCGCCAGCAACTCCCTGAAGTTCGATTCCGGATAACTTAATTCAATACTGCGCAGTTGTTTCAACTGCAGGATGCCTAATTTAAAATAGGAACGGGAGGCAAAAGCTGTATTAGCGGTCCGGCCTCCCGCAACAACCGCTTCATTTCTGGAAATTGCTTTTTGAAACTCCTGTCGCGCCAGCTCATCCATTCCCTTATCGCTGTAGTATTCGCCGCGGCGATAATAGGCTTCCACAGTACGCGGATCATTCGGGAAACGGGTGGCAAAACGTTCATATATCTGATTGGCACTTGCCAGGTCGTCCAGCTCCAGGTAGTAACGGGCATTTTCAAACAGCAATTCACGGGCATCAGGGGAATTCGGGTAGCGCTCAATATATATATTGTTTACCCGGATAGCGTCCCGCCAGTTCTCCGCCTGAGAATAAAACAAACCGGCGTTATAAAGAGCCGCTTCTGCATAAGAACTGTCCGGGTACAATTGATACACGTTTTCGTAGGTTTCGCCTACTTTGGTGAAATTTTCCAGATGCTTATAAGATTCCGCGGTTTGGTTCAAGGCATTCAATCGATACCCGGATTCAGGATACCGGTTGATCAGGGTATCGTAAACGGCAATGGCCTGCTGCCATTCACCGGCGTTTTCATAATTGAGACCGCTGTTATAGAGTGCGACATCCATAATTTGCTGATATTGAGGGGCATCGGTATAAACCCGGTAAAATTCCTGCGCCGCTTCGGCAAACTTATTCTCATTGGCAAGCTTTTCAGCATTTTTAAAAATGGATTCGCCAACCCTTTTACGGGCAATCTCGCGGTCC
>JBAPTX010000354.1:0-6346 GCA_049282375.1 Calditrichia bacterium | reverse complement strand
ATGTTACAGTGATCAAGACGCCGCGTCTGGAGGCCAACTACCCGAACCCCTTCAATCCGGTAACCACCATCAGCTTTGTGTTGCCGGCAACACAGCAGGTAAAACTGGAAATCTTTGATGTGCTGGGCCGCAAAGTACGCACCCTGTTGAATGGAAAACAACAGCCGGGCGCCCATCAGGTAAACTGGAACGGCACCAATGATTATGGTAAAGCAGTCAGCAGCGGTATTTACTACTATCGTTTGACTTCCGGCAGTTACGAAAAAACGATGCGCATGCTGTTGATGAAATAGGCTGTAAATATCGTGTTTAGTTGCAGGACCCGGTGCTTTACGCCCCGGGTCTTTGCATATTGTGATCGTTCGATTCAAATAAAATAATTAAGCCTTTTTATTTCCGGCACCCGGGCCGGTGGTAAAAAATGTCCCGGGGGTTTTACTGTTCTTTGCTGTACTTTTGATAGCGTTAAAAATATGTTCTCGCTAACAATTCTGAGTGTCCTTCTGCCTAATACCTGAGCCGGGTCCGGTTCAGAAAAAACCCCGGGGGAGATGCACCATGACCCTGCTCGACTATTCAATCGTAATTGTTTACCTGCTTGCCATGATCGGCATCGGCGTCTATTTTCAGCGTAAAGCTTCTGCCGGAATAGATTCCTATTTTTTGGGGGACCGCGGCATGCCCTGGTGGGCACTGGGTGCTTCCGGAATGTCTTCCAACATGGATATCAGCGGCACCATGATCAATACCGCTTTTGTATTCGCACTGGGGGCAGCGGGATTTTTTATTGAGATCCGCGGCGGCGTCACCCTGATAATGGCTTTTCTGATGATTTTTCAGGGCAAATGGAACCGCCGGGCGCTGGTTATGACCCTGGCCGAGTGGATGCATTTTCGCTTTGGGAAGGGGAGGCAGGGCGATACGGCCCGGCTGATTGCTGCATTTTCCATCATTATTGTCACCATTGCCATGATCACCTATTTTGCGATCGGTTCCGGAAAATTTGTGGCGGAATTTCTCGGCATTCCTTCTTTTCTGGGGCTCTCCTCCCAGTTCTGGGCGGCAGGCCTGATGATTTTTCTGGCCATGATCTATACCGTGGCCTCCGGTTTATATGGGGTAGTCTGGACGGATGTTTTTCAGGGTATCCTAATTTTCGGTACCATCATTTATATTTGTGCACTGGCATTTTTTACTTTCAATTTGCCTGATACTTTCAACATTTCTGTTCCGCTTCGGGCAGGCGGGTTTATGCCTCTCGCCACCACCAAGGAAGCCTGGACCAGCATGATGCCCCACTGGCAGATGAATCTTCCCGGGGAATCCAGCTATTCCATTTACAACCTGTTCGGCATTGCCATTCTGTTCTATCTGATCAAGGTGACCATCGAAGGTGCCGGGGGTACCAGCCAGTACATGATCCAGCGGTTCTTTGCTTCCCGCAGCGACCGCGAATCCGGTCTCTTGTCCCTTTTCTGGATTGTTCTGCTGGCCTTCCGCTGGCCTTTTATTGCCGCAATTGCCACTATGGGGGTAGTTTACGGAACACAGGCAAATGTGGTACAGGACCCGGAAACAGTGCTGCCGGTGGTGATTAATCAACTGGTGCCTATTGGCATAAAGGGCCTGCTGGTTGCCGGATTAATGGCGGCAGCGATGTCCACCTTCGATTCGACTGTGAATGCCGGTGCGGCTTACTGGGTGCGGGATATTTATCAGACGTATTTAAATCCCAAAGCTACCGAAAAACAGTTGCTGCGCCACAGCCGCTGGTCTTCGGTTATCATTGTGGTTCTGGGCCTGCTCTTTACCCTTGCTATCCGCAATATTAATGAGATCTGGGGATGGATAACTTCCAGTCTGGGCGCCGGACTGCTGATCCCCACTCTGGCACGCTGGTACTGGTGGCGCATGAACGGGTATGGATTTGCCGCGGGAACCGTCGCCGGAATGGCTGCTGCCGTGCTGCAGCGGATTTTTCTTCCTCATATTCCAGAATATTTTGCCTTCAGCATTGCAACAGTTTCTTCGCTGCTGGGAATGGTAATCGGAACCTATCTGTCTGCACCGACTGATGAAAGTGTGCTGTTTGAATTCTATAAGCGCACCCGCCCTTTCGGCTTCTGGGGCCATATCCGGGAGAAACTTCCCGACAGGGTGCTCAGCAATATCAACCGTGAAAACCGCCGGGATATTGTTTCCACATTTTTCGCGGTCCCCTGGCAGGTGGTGCTGTTTCTTTCCTTTATGGCGTTTATTTTTAAACGCTGGGACCAGTTGCTGTGGCTGGGCCTTATACTTGCCGTCCTGTCTGTGGCACTCTATTTTAACTGGTTCCGGCACCTGTCCACTGAAGTTGAAATGGAAGAAGAGGGCGCCGCTGGTGAGCAGACCGTATTATAAATTAATTCTGCTTGTTTTACTTTTTTACGGCGTCAGTTTTTTAAACTGCGGCGGCAGCGGGCGCACAAAAATAATTATATGGACTTCGCTGCGGCCGGTGGAAAGGGACCTGCTGCAGGAAAAGCTGGATCATTTTTCAAAAAGCTATCCGGAATACGATTTTATCCAGTTGTTTTATGCACCCGAAGAACTGCGGACCAATTTCATTATTTCGTCATTAGCCGGTAAAGGCCCGGCGCTGGTCCATTGTGCCAGTGATTTTATCGGCCCCTTTACCGATCTGGAAGTCATTCTGCCTCTGGAGTCACTTTTTACCCCCGCCTTTCTGGACAGTTTTGTTCAGCAGCCGATTCCGGCCAATACACGATTTAAAGGCCATTTGTATCAAATTGCAGACCGGGTGGGCAATCATCTCTGTCTGGCTTATAATAAAGAAATCTTGTCCCAGCCTCCCCGCACAATGTCAGAGCTGATCCGTATTGGCGGCAATCTGGTAAAAGATACCAATGGCGACGGGCGGCCGGATACCTATGCACTGGCCTGGAATTATACCGAACCTGCATTTGCGGTGCCGTTTATCGGCGGGTACGGCGGCTGGATCGTAAATGAAAATAACCAGCCCACGCTGAATACGCCGGCGGTTGTTAAAGCGGCCCGCCTGATTTATGATCTGGCGAACAAGTATAAAATTATTCCAAAAGAAAGCGACTATGAAACGGCCAATGCGCTGTTTCTGGACCGCCGGGTTGCCATGATCATCAACGGCCCCTGGTCCTGGGGAACCTATATCAACAGCGGTATCGATCTGGGGCTGGCGCGGATTCCAAAGATCGATGAAACCGGATTGTGGCCGACTCCAACCGTTTTTCCCATGGGGTACTGTTTCAATGCTAATCTGAAAGGGGAACAGTTAAAAATTGCTGCCCAACTGGTAAAATACCTCACCGCCCCTGACCTGGAGCTGGAATTTGCCTTGAAATTCAACATCATTCCCTCGCGGCGGAGCGCGATGAGCAATGAAAAACTGCAGGAGAGCGAACTGTTCCGCAGCGCAGTGGATCAGATGATGGTTGGCCGGCCGATGCCTGTATTTACTGAAATGCGCTGGATATGGGATGCCATGCGTCCTGCTTATCAGGGCATCTTTAACAACTGGCTTTCGCCGGAAGATGCCGCTGCCGAGATGCAGCGGCTGGCCGAAAAACTGATTGCGGAAAACAGATGATGCGATTGCAGATTGGCTTCAGAAAATATCTCAGAATTATATTGGGGGTGTCGGTGTAAGGGAGTATCGGAGAATGGGAGAAATAACGCATCATATGATCAACTGAACTGAAGTGCCAATTTAAAATATTGCGGTATGGATAAATTAGTTAAATCCTGTAAAGAGCCTCGGGTTTACCAAAACGCGCTGGATGCCGCCATGGAAATTTTTGAAATAACCAAAAGATTTCCGGTTGCAGAGAAGTACTCGCTGATTGATCAGATTCGCCGCTCTTCCCGTTCAGTATGTGCGAATATTGCTGAAGCCTGGCGAAAAAGAAGATATAAGGCTGCTTTTATTTCAAAGTTAAATGATGCAGAAACAGAAGCATGTGAAACTCAGGTTTGGCTGGAAATTTCAAAAAGATGCTCGTATATAAATGAAGACACTGAAATAAGACTGGAAAAATTATACGATTATATAATTTCACAAATTGTACTAATGATCGAAAATGCCCAAAGCTGGATTATCAAACCCAAATAACTGGAATCAGAGCAGAGAGTACTCCGGTTTACCGTTACCCCGATACTCCGGTTCCTGTATTGTTAATTTGAACAAAAGGTCAAAGTGGCGATAGCAAGCAAGGAAAAACACCTCCCCTACCTCTACACCGCGCCGGCGCTGTTGATTATGGCGTTAATGGTGGCGTATCCTTTTTTCTATAACGTGGTGATATCCTTTTCCAATATGAACCTGTCTCACTTCCGCGACTGGAAACTGGAGGGGGTCGGCAATTATGTGCTGGTTCTGAAAGACAAGATTTTCTGGTATTTTCTTTTTAAGACAATTCTATGGACAGTCCTTAATCTCATTTTTCATGTCGGATTTGGGGTAATGCTGGCGCTGGTGCTGAATAAAAATTTAAAAGGGAAATCTGTTTTCCGCACCCTGCTGATTTTGCCATGGGCAGTGCCCCAGTACATTACCGCGCTGACCTGGCGGGGAATGTTCAATTCTGAATATGGAGCAGTGAACCTGCTGCTGGAACGCTGGTTCGGGCTGCAGATTGCCTGGTTGTCCACCGAGTGGGGTGCCTTTGCGGCATGCCTGATTACCAATATCTGGCTGGGTTTTCCTTTTATGATGATCATTGCGCTGGGCGGGCTGCAGAGCATCCCGGATGAGCTGTATGAAGCAGCGGATATCGACGGCGCCGGTTCCTGGCGCAAATTCAGGAATATTACCCTGCCGCTGCTGAAACCGGTGATGGCTCCGGCGGTTACGCTGGGTGTCATTTGGACGTTCAACAATTTCAATGTGGTGTGGCTGGTCAGTAATGGCGGTGAGCCGTCCGATACCACGCACATTCTGGTGAGCTGGGTTTACAAAGCCGCCTTTACATATTTCCGGATGGGATATGCCGCCGCATTTTCCATGATCATCTTTGCCATGCTCTTTGTGTTCAGTTGGCGGTTTATCAAAAGCACCCGGGCTACAGAAAATGTGTATTCTTAATTAAGGGGTCTGAAGGAATAAAAATGAAAGCACGTGCGATTCAATGAAAGGTATCCGTCATCTTACTTTAAAAGGGAAAATCGGTGCCTATCTGCTGCTGACCCTGTTTACTGCTTTCGCGGTGTACCCGGTGCTGCGGGTAATCTCTATTTCCCTGCGGCCGGGGGACCGGCTGCTGACCAAATCTCTGGCGGTTATTCCGGAGAATGCAACCTTGTCTTCCTATTACCGGCTGTTTACCGGGGAACCGTTTCTGCAATGGCTGTTCAACAGCTTGCTGATTTCGGCGGTGGTGATGGTGGTGGGGGTAGGACTTGCCGCCACCGCAGGTTATGCCTTCTCCCGTTACCAGTTCAAAGGGCGGAGCAGCGCCTTGCTGGGAATTATTACCACTCAGATGTTCCCGGTGACCATGCTGCTGCTGCCGCTGTTCATCATGCTGATAAAACTGGGGCTGTATGATTCCTATATCGGATTAATTGTCGCCTATTCCGCCACGGCGCTGCCCTTTACGATCTGGCAGATGAAAGGGTATTATGATACCATTCCCTACAGCCTGGAAGAAGCGGCCATGATTGACGGGGCCGGGCCCTTTTATGCTTTTTACCGCATCATTCTGCCGCTGGCGCTGCCGGCTTTGGCGATTACCGCTCTGTTTTCCTTTATGGCGGCCTGGTCGGAATACCTGGTTGCGGCAGTACTGCTGCAGGACCGGGACCTGTTCACCCTGCCGCTGGGGCTGAAACTTTTCCAGTCCAATATGGAAGTGGCCTGGGGCCTTTATTCCGCCGGCGCGGTGCTGGTCAGTCTGCCGGTGGTCATTTTGTTCATCGGATTAAGCCGCTGGCTGATCTCAGGACTCACACTCGGCAGCGTCAAAGGATAGTGTGTTTGGAAAATTACGGGGTCTCAGAACCCGGAGTATGAATTCAGGAAGAAAATTTCAGCGAAAATAAGGAGGTAAATATTATGCTTGATAAAATTGCTGTGAAAATGACTGAACTGGGATTTACCCAGTACGAAGCGCGTGCCTATATTACATTGCTGCGTAATTATCCCTCCACCCGTTACGAGCTAAGCAAAAACAGCGGCATTCCCCGCTCCGCGATTTATGATGTGATCCGGCGGCTGGAATCCTATGGAGCGGTCAGCGCCATTTCTTCGCGGCCGGAGAAGTATGTCCCCCTGTCCCCGGATGATTTTCTGAACATGCTGGAACAGCGT
>JBAPTX010000353.1:0-8111 GCA_049282375.1 Calditrichia bacterium | reverse complement strand
AAAAAAAAAGGCAGCAACCCGAAGATCGCCCGCTTTTTCAGAAAGCAGGTTTTATATGCGGAACGTTGGGAATAAACAAAATTTATCAATTTATTCTATAAAGATTTGCCTTAACGATTCGATAATATGGTTGAATCACCAGGTTTGGGAGGCTGTTAAAAGATGGTTGAAAAAATTTACCGAAATTGGCAACAAACCCTGCAGCACTCCCGCTGTTCGGATTCCCTTTCATTTTTATCCCGAAAAAATATATTTATCCGCCTTTTGGAAGCCTGTCTGTTCGAGAAAGAAGGAATTTATTACCTGCTGCCGGAACTGATTGATATGGCGGAAAGCAACAACCTGGATCCCGCAGCGCTTACGCAGTCCCTTTTTCTGTTAAGAGATCAGGTAAAAGAAGAGCAGCTTGAAAGAAATGATGCGGCTCTTAATTTTCCGGCAGCGCTGGAAAATTTGCAGGAAGTCATCATTAAAATCGGAGCGTATTTCTCCCGTCAGCGGGTGGACATGAATCTATCCCCCCAGCGGGTTTCGGCGATAGATTCCGACCATGTTGAAGGCAACATCCTTCAGTTAAACAATGGGTTTGAGATTGTTAAAACCAATTCCCGGCTGCTGACCTACTTCGGCTATCAGAAAACAGAAGTCATCGGGCATCCTATCAATCTGCTGTTTTCCACTTCCAGTCAGACGCTTCTCAACTCTGCGCTGGCCCAGCTTAAGGATTCCCTGCGGTTCAAAATTGATCTTGAGGTGGAAGCGCAGAAAAAGGACGGCCGCAAATTTCAGGCCCTGCTGAAAATTTCCCGCATCAACCGGCAGGAAAGCACCCCGGTATATTCCGCCTATATCCAGGATAACAGCTATATCCGCGAAACCAAGAGTATGCTGAACCTGCTGAGCATGGCGCTGGAAAGCGTTGGTGAAGGGATTTTGATCCTGGAACCGAAACATGAGGGCACTATTCTTTATGTTAATGAAGCCGTGGAGAGCATGAGCGGTTATCCCCGCCAGCAGCTTCTGGGACAATCGCTGGCCATTTTTCGAGGGTTGACTGAACCGGACGAACTGGATCGCGATATAATCCGCGCTTCCCTGAATGGCGGATGGCAGGGGGAAATAAAAAGCCGCAACCGGAAAGGAAAAGAATATCTGATTCATCTGGATACGCAGCCGGTGAAAGATGAAAACAATACAACGGTTGCCATTGTGGGAATTTCCCGGGATATCACCCAGCAAAAATCCCGGGAAAACCAGATCCTGTATCTAAAAAGGTTTGTTGAACAGATTATTAATCACCTGCCCCATTATGTTTGTGTGACCGATGAAAATCTGAATATAAAATTCTGGAACCAGGTTCTGGAAAAAGAGCTGAATATTTCCGCTAATCAGGCGACTGATAAAAAAATTGGCCAGGTTTTTCCCAGTCTGAAAAAACTGAATCTGGAAATTGTCATTCGCAACGTATTGGCTACCGAACAGCTTTTTTCCAAAAAATTCCTTTCCGATATAGACGGGGAGGAACGCTATTATCAGTTATATATAACACCGCTGATTTCCGAAAATGGTAAACAACTGCTTTGGACCATTCAGGATATTACCAAAGAAGAACTGCTTAAAATTCACATCACCTGGCAGAATGCCCGGCTGAAATTTCTGGAGAATTTCTCTCAATTATTAAATACCCAACTTGATCTCAAGTCAATTTTCCTGAAATTTACCCTTGAACTTAAAGATGTATTTCCTTTTAAAACCCTGTCCTTTTTGCTGCCTTACAATATTTCCAGATCGCAGTTTAAACTCTTTTTCTTTTTTGATGAAGGGAAAAGCCGGTTTTTGCAGCAGCATACCCTGGACTTATCCAAAGAGGCGGGATACCAACAGTTAATAAAAACCAAACAGTATCAGGTCCGCAACTTAGCTGAAAAGATAGAGGGTTCATTTGCCGGGGCACCCGGCAATGCACTGCTTCCGCAAACGGGTCAACTGGTACAAATTCCTATTGTTTTCGAAAAAGAAATTCTGGCCGTTCTGAATATCGGGCACGATGAAGCTGATTTTTACAAGAAGCAGGATATTGATTTTCTGCAGCAGATCGCAAGTCACCTGGCAATCGCGCTGAAAAACAGTTTCTATTTTAACCTGATCGAACTGCAGAACAATAAACTGCAGATTATTAACGATATTTCCAATCTGCCCCAGAATCCGGAGGGCATACAAAATATATTTGCGACGGCAATTAATGGACTTTGCCGGTTAATGGACAGTCAGGCCGGCGGAATCTATTTTTCCAAAACAGGTAAGGAATGGGAACAAAAAGCTGCGGCACAGACTGGTTTTCTCCCCCAATCCTTCAATTATGAATTTCCTGCGGGGGAAAAAACAATCCTTTGGGATCCGCTGCACCCGCTGAAAGGTGCCGGCGGTCTGCCCGAGCAGATTGAAGAAGCCCGCAGCGGCATTTTTTCCCGGCAGCAGTTTGCCGATGGTTACTACGGAATTATAACCTTAAACAACCTGATATTTGATCAGTTACGCCCGCCGCTTATCAGCGAACTGGTAGAAGATATTCTTAAGCAAACGCTGATTGCCCTGGAAAAAATCAGCCTTTTTGAGCAGGTTAAAAAAGGCGAGAAGGAGTGGGAAACCACTTTCGACATCGTCAACATCGGACTTGCCGTGGTGGACGAGCAGTATCAGATCCGGCGTGCCAATCCCTTTTTCCACACGCTGTTCAGCATTAACGGAAATGGATTGCCACAGGGCAACTGCTGGGATATCATGCAGATAAAAGCCCCCGACCTGAACAATAAAGATGCACAGGGGAAAGAAGGCCCCTCAGCTACTATTATTGATGAATTTAAGCATCACCGCCTGGATAAAATAATCAGCCGCCGCTTTTATCCTATTTTTGATCAGCAGAAGCAGTTTAAGGGAGGGGTTATATCCTGCTATGATTTAACGGAACAGCGGCAGCAGGAAGCGCAGATAAAATTTTTATCCAAATTCCCGGAAACTAATCCCAATCTGGTAATCAGCATCGATCAGAAACGCCAGGTCCGTTACACCAATCCAGCCGTTCAAAACTTAATGAAAGAAATGGATATCAAATCTGATGAACTGATCCAGTTGCTGCCGGCGGATTTATCATATCTGTTTCATTATTTTTCCATTCATAAAAATAATTATCTGGAACTGGAGCACCGTTTCCGCGGGCGGGTTTTCCAATATATCATCTATCGCCCCACTTCGGATCCCCAGCTATATTTTTACGGAACCGATATTACCGAGAAAAAAGAACTGCACCGGCAGTTGCTGCAAACCGAACGCATCCGCGGCGTGGGAGAAATGGCTGCTGGCGTGGCCCATGATTTCAATAATCTGCTGGCAACTATACTGGGACGCACTCAGTTAATGCAGCTGAAAACCGAAAATCCCGAGCTGCTGCACGAACTGGAAATCGTGGAAAAAGCTGCTTCCGATGGAGGGCAGATTGTAAAACGGCTGCAGGAAGTCACACGGGAACGGCGGGACAGCAGCTACAAACCAGTAGATGTTAATAAGCTGATCAAGGAGTGCATTATATTTACCGCAAACAAGCTGAAAATCAGCACCCAGCTTAAAGGGAAAAAGGTGCAGCTCCAGACCGCCTGGAGCGCGGATGCGGTGGTACGCGGCGCGGCAGTTGAGCTGAAAGAGGTTTTTACCAATCTGCTGCTGAATGCTTATGATGCCATGCCGGAAGGAGGTTCTCTTTACATCAGCACTCAGAAGACAGGCGCAAAAAACCTGAGGGTAACGGTGCGTGATACCGGTGTGGGAATGCCTGAAGAAGTTGTTGACAAAGTATTCAATCCTTTTTTCACAACAAAAGGGGAAAAAGGGACCGGCCTGGGACTGAGTATAGCTTATAAAACCATCAGCGCCCACGGGGGGTTTATCCGGGTGCAGAGCAGGATTGGAAAAGGAACCACCTTTACCATTACGCTGCCCCTTTCCGGAGAAAAAATTCAGGAAGAACCCAGGCGCAAAGTTCAGATTCAGGATAAAGCCGGGGAAATCCGTTTGCTGATTGTGGATGACGAACCGGAACTGCTGGATACCATGGCAGAAATCCTGCGCCTGAAATTTAAAAAGGTTGAGATTGCCCGCAGCGGCCCCAAAGCTTTGGAAAAATTGAATCATCATACATTTGATGTTGTACTGACGGATCTGGGGATGCCGGAAATGTCCGGGTGGGAACTGGCCCGCCGCTGCAAGGAACTGCTCCCTAATGCCTATGTGGTTCTGGTGACCGGCTGGGGCGACCAGGCGCGGGAAGAGCTGAAACATCATCCCTATGTAGATGACATACTGCCAAAGCCGTACGAACTGCAGGAATTGATCCAGAAAATCGGCGGATATGCACCGGCTGCAGAGTAGCCTCTTACGGCAAACCGGCTTTTTCTGCTTTTGAACATTGTCATTCCTTTCTAAACCCTCAAGCTTATTACCTTCCGGAACCATAGTCCTCATTTTGTGCTTTAATTCCGAGGAACCTTTACCGGGTCAACGGGCCTGCCCCGCGGCACGTACTTGAACTGCATTAAACAAAAAACTGCTCTGCACATGAGAATCTCACACTTTTCTGTTTTTCTGCATCTTTTCTGGTTTTCCCTCCTGTTCACGGGATTGCTTTCCTGCAAAGGCCCGGAAGCCGGTCCGCCCGAAGACCCGAAAAACATTATGGCCGAATACCTGGATTCCGAAACCTATGTTTTTGACTGTGAATCGGGGCGTACCTTTACAGTGAGAATTGAAGGAAATACCGCTATCCTGTTTCTGCCGGATAATCCGGTTCGCCTGCCGCGCATCGAATCTGCTTCCGGGGCCAAATACAGCGACGGGAAAATTCTTTTCTGGTCAAAAGGCGATACGGCAAGGATTCAGTTGCACAGCCGCACCTACCGCAACTGTTTGGAGAATCCCGGCAGATCCCGTTGGGCACATGCCAGGTTGAACGGTGTGGATTTCCGTGCGGTGGGAAATGAACCGGGCTGGTACCTGGAAATTACCGGGGGAGGCGAAACCGTATTTGTCACGGATTATGGTCAGTCGGAATACCATTTTACCACTCCCGAACCTGAAGTTGACAGGGAAGCAGGCCGCTCGGAATATTTGATGGAAAATAATAATCGGCAAATGAAGGTCATTCTGGAAGGTAAATGGTGCCGGGATAACGCCACCGGCGAACAGTTTGAAACCACTGTTACCGTCAGAATCGATGGACGTGTTTTTCACGGCTGCGGCCGTGTGCTGAACTGATGGCGGGTGATTAGCTGCAAAGACGAAGTCTTTTCCTTTTTACTTCTGGCTTCTCTTGGGCCGGTAAACATGGGTGCTTTGCCCGAAAAACATTTCTGCAGTTTCCATAATGGTTTCGGAAAGGGTGGGATGGGGATGAATTGATAATTTCACATCGGTAACATTTGCGGCCATTTCAATGGCAAGCACCCCTTCCGAAATCAGTTCACCTGCACCGGCTCCGGCAATGCCCATTCCCAGAATGCGCTCTGTTTCGGGATCAACAATCAGTTTTGTGACGCCATCCATGCGGTCCATGGTGAGGGCGCGTCCGGAGGCGGCCCAGGGAAAGCGCAGCACTTCCACTTTCCGCTCCTGCTCCTTTGCCTGATTTTCGGTCAGTCCTGCCCAGGCAATTTCCGGGTCGGTAAAAACCACCGCCGGAATGGCCCGCGGTTCAAAAGCGGCTTTATGTCCGGCAATCACTTCCACTGCCACCCGCCCTTCCGCAGAAGCTTTGTGAGCCAGCATCGGTTCACCGGCAATATCCCCAATGGCAAAAATGTTATGGACTTTGGTGCGCATCTGGTCATCCACCGGAATAAATCCGCGGCCATCTGTTTTGATTTCCAGAACATCCAGCCCCAGGTTTTCCGAGTTGGGGGTGCGGCCGATAGAAATCATCACCTTGCTGAATTTCTGTTCTGCGCTCCCGTTTTCTTTGCTTTCGAAGTTCACTTTAATGCTGTCCCCAACTTCTTTCATGCTGACTACTTTGGTATTCAGCATGACTTTTTCAAACTGCTGGTTCACTCTTTTTTCCAGCACCCGCACCAGGTCGCGGTCGGCGCCGGGCAGCAGTCCCGGCATCATTTCCACTACGGAAACTTTACTGCCCAAAGCAGAATAAACCGAGCCCATTTCCAGGCCGATGTATCCCCCGCCGATCACCAACAGGCTCTCCGGAATATCTTCCAGATTCAGGGCATGTGTCGAGTTCATCACCCGGCTGCTGTCTAAGGCAAGCGGGGGAATTGTGGCGGGGCGGGAACCGCTGGCAATTACGGCATAATCAAATTTAAATGGACGTTTATTGCCTTCAATTTCGGTAATTTCCAGGGAATGGGTGCCGGTGAAAACAGCCCGGCCGCGGATGTGCCGGATTTTGCGCTGTTTGGTTAACTGGCCCAGCCCGCCGGTAAGCCGGTTGACCACACCGTCTTTCCAGCCGCGCAGTTTTTCCAGGTCAATTTCCGGTTTCTGATAACGGATTCCCCAGTTCTCCGACTCCCTGGTTTCATTGAGAAGTTTGGCAACATGAAGCAGCGCTTTGGAGGGGATACAGCCCCGGTACAGACAGACGCCGCCGGGATTTTCCTCCGGGTCCACTACAACCGTATCCAGTCCCAGGTCCGCCGCCAGAAAGGCCGCGGCATACCCGCCGGGACCTGCGCCGATAATCACCAGATGTGCGGAATTGCTGTTTTCTGCTGCCAACTTGCTCTCCTTTTCTTTGACTGCCGGGATCGGCAGTTTTGATTTTCACTTTTGATTTCAACCCTTCAGGGTTTCTTCTATTCGTTTGTCTTTTTGCCTGCTTCGACGGAGCTCAGGGTGATAGGGTCCTTTCACTTGAATCTTCAATTCCGGTTTTCTATACTTTTCCCTGATTTAACCCTCCAGCAAAACCAAAAATGGCTGTTCTACCGCCTCAGCGACCCAGCGCAGGAAACGCGCAGCATCGGCGCCGTCAATACTGCGGTGGTCGTAAGAAAGGGACAGAGGCAGCATCATGCGCGGCTGGAATCCACCATCCGCATAAACCGGCTCCGTTTGGCCGCGGGATACGCCCAGAATCGCCACTTCCGGGGAATTCACCACAGGGGTAAAGGAAGTTCCACCGATCCCTCCCAGATTGGAAATGGTGAAATTACCGCCCTGCATATCGTCTAATGACAATTTGCGCTCGCGGGCTCTTTTGGCCATTTCCCCCAGCTCCAGGGAAAGCTGAATAATATTTTTCTGATCAACATCGCGGACTACCGGCACCAGCAGACCGCTGGGGGTATCCACCGCCACCCCGATATTGAAATACTTCTTGTAGATGATTTCCTTTTTTGCCAGATCGATGCTGGCATTGAACTGGGGAAATTTTTTAAGGGCGAAGGCGGTAATTTTCAGCAGAATGGCCGTGGCGGTCAGTTTGCCTCCGGCGGCTTCGGCTTTTTTGCCGTACTGCTTGCGGAATTGCTCCAACTGGGTCATGTCCGCTTTATCGTGCTGGGTGACGTGGGGAATTGAAGCCCAGGCATAGGCCAGATGCTGTGCCGTTTTTTCCCTGATTTTGCTCATGGCCTGTCGTTCCACTTCACCCCATTTGGAAAAATCGGGAAGCGGTTCCGCCGGAAATCCGCCCACGGCAGCCTGCCCAACCGCTTTACGGCGGTTCAGCATCTTGGCATGATTCTTTACATCATCGATGGAAATGCGTCCGGCGGGTCCGCTGCCGGGCACTTCATTAATGTTGATGCCGATTTCCCGCGCAAAACGCCGCACCGACGGAGCCGCCGGCGCCGGTTCTTTGGAAACTTTAAACCGGGTTTCTTTTTCCGCGGCAGCCGGTTCGGCCTGTTGTTCACCTTCGGGTTCAGCTTCATGTTTTTCATCAGGCGTTTCCGCGGCTTCTTCCCTGACGGGTTTCTCAGCTTTTTGCGCTTTTGGAGCAGCCGCTTGTTCGCTTTTGGCTTCTCCGCCTTCCGTCTGAACTGTTATCAGGATCTGACCAACTTTTACCTCATCGCCTTCGCTGAAGTTAACAGACTTCACGG
>JBAPTX010000352.1:0-6289 GCA_049282375.1 Calditrichia bacterium | reverse complement strand
TCACTGTACAATCCGTTCATGTGTGACAAACCGTTGGCGTAACTGTCGTTCAAAAATCCGAAACGCGACTCCGGCGTGCCCCTTTGGGGTACCGGCAAAAAGTCCATATTGGCAAAGGTAAAGATGGTATGATGGACGGCATTATACCAGGATATGTATGCGCCCCCGTGCACGGCAATCTTGCGCGAATCGGGAACGGCATCCAGCAGCGCCTGCATCAGCCAGGCATAGGCTTCCGGGCTGGTCCCATAATCCGACGAGTGCATTTCACCCCACGGCCCGAAGAAGCCCCCTTTAAAGGCAAATATGATGTCTTCATTTTCGCGCCAGATGGGTTCAAGCTGCTTGATATGATACTGCACCCAGTTCAAGTGTTCAAAACCGGGTACGGTACACTGGCCATACGGTTCCGGACTGAATGCGAGTTCGTCCTTATCTGGATCCCAGGCTTTGTTGTCATAATTATGGTGCACGAGGACAACTCCATCCCTGGCTCTCAGCGAATCCATTGTTCTTCTGTAGTAAGCAAGGCCGTCGGCTGATATGGGCGCGCTTTCTGTTACGCCCTCCACCCGGGCATTCCCCGAAAAATTTCTTAAGTTGAAAGATGCATAACTGATGCGGACTTCCACATCGGTATTGGTACCTTTAATACGGGTCAGTCCGGCGAGCGACCCCCCTCCGTGAGTTCCGCCGGAAACCGGGACAACACCGCCGGCGCCCGGATTATAAAAACCCCTGTCCGGATTGGGAATATCAACCGGATTCTCCGTATAATTAAGATCCTGCCGCACCAGCGGAGCGGCTTCTTTCTCAGCCGCCTCATTGGCTGCCGAATTGTTTCCGGCCGTCTTTCCCGCAAATGCGGCATACAGCAAACCTGTCAACACCAGGCCGGCAATTAAGATGATTCCATTCACATTGAATACTTTTTTCATTATCATACCTCTAGCTTATTGTTATGCTCCGTGGTTATTTCTCGAATCCATCCTTGCAAAGTCTGCTGATTTTCAAGTCTTTTATTCTGTACAGCGCATCGGCTGATTGGTGTTCTGCTGAATCACCCGCCAAGTCGGTACCGGTTATTTTTTCTGCGCCAGGACGTTCGGGTCTCCCGCTCCGCACGGAAAATCATCCTGCCTGTTTTATTAAGTGTGCTGATAAAACATCGGACCGGCCTGCAGTTGCAGTCCTCCGGGGTCCTTTCTTCTGTTGGGAGAGACGCTGAGATACCGATCGCAAGGAGTGCTTTCGGTAAGCTGTGGGGTTGAGCATGCAGTAAATCCGTTTATACCTTTACTCCTCCGTGGCTGCATTATCATTTGTTATTAAGTCCCTGCACAATGCTTAATTTACAACAAATAGCGGTTATGCTCAAACTGTTTATTTCTTATTACTTAACACGGTATTAAAACCATTTTAAAAATGTAAAGACCCAAGTAATATTGATGATCGAATCGCCCGGGTATTCAGGCCTTTCCGACCAATGGATCCGGTGTTCTATCCGGCAGAGCAAGCGGGCATTAAAAAAGCCGGGATATGCTTTTACAAGCACAGATAATTTCCCGGCTTTATATCAACTTAATTTGAAATCTGAACTACCGCAGCAGCAGCATTTTCTTTGTTGCCAGATGGTCTCCCGCTTTTACCGTGTAATAATACAGGCCGCTGGCTGCCGGGGTGCCGCTGTTATTCCGTCCGTTCCAGACCACCTGATAATTTCCGGCTTCTTTAATTTCTGATACCAGGGTCCTGACCTGCTGCCCCAGGGTGTTGTAAACAGAGATCTCGACCTGCTCTTTTGCGGGGATAGAATATTCAATCAGCGTTTCCGGATTGAAGGGATTGGGATAGTTCTGGTGAACGGTAAATTCCAGCGGGACAATTTCCTTTTTGGAAAACCGCACTGTTTTTACCGCAGGATTCAGAATCTGAACCCCCTCCCCTTCTTTCAGCACATGGTCCTGCTTTTCACCCCCCGCACTGCTTTCGGTGATCACATATTCAAAATTGTTATCCGGCGCCGGATTGTGGATGGTAATCTTTACCGGATAAGCCGATGACTGAATGTTGATCACTGCATTTTCCGTTTCCGCAATCCGGTAATCCCCGCTGAAACGGGCGTCGAAAGCGCCGGCGGGCGGCAGCGGCGGCAGGCTGTAACTCAGCTTCTGCTCAGGTTTTTCGAGACTGACATTATAATATAATTTCCGTTGATTTCCGGCGGCATCGGATACAACAATGGCCGGAAATTCAGAAAGGTTTAAAAGTTCGCCCTGCTTTTTTGCCAACACTGGATTTAAAGCCGCCCCGGCGGATAATGTGACGTATCCCGAATCGCCGGCGCGAATCCAGTATCCCCTTCCGGCTTTAAGGGAATCGGTAAGCGCATAAACCGTATCCATGCCGAACAGAGTTCCGGGAATGATGATGTTGGAAGGATCGTTTATCTGGGAAATGCCGAGGTCTCCGGAAGGCCCGCTGATCAGGTTCCAGTCCTTATTCAAAAAGGTGTTTACCGAGGTCACAGGCAGGCCGCTCACATTTACTGCACCGGCTGCCGGAAACTTCAGCCAGTAGCCTGTACCTAACTGCAGGGAATCTTCCACAGTATAGCTGCCATTGTAGGAAAAGAGCGTATTCACAACTGCATTGGGGAACAGGGATAAATAAGCGGCATCCCCAACCTCTGCCGGCAGGCCGATCAAATTCCAGCCTTCCGCTACCGAAAGCCCGAAAGCAGTGGTTGTGGGATCCAGCCGCACGTCATCAATATACCAGCCCTCTTCTTCGGAAGCGGCGTCACTGCCGAAAGCGAAGCGGATTTTCACCTGATCTCCCATCGCCGGAATTGTGGCATGATAGGTCAGCCAGCCGCCGGAATAACCGGAAAAGACGGGTGTTCCCGGGGCAAACGGACTGTCGGGATTGTTAATAATCTGGTGCGTGTAGCCTTCCGCCGGGGTAACCTGCTGGTAGTTTATGCCGTCATAGGTTACTTCCACCAGAGCGCCGTCGTAGGCCTGTCCCGGCGTGCTGCTGGATTCGATATAGTACCAGGTGGAAAATTCCAGTTCCATATCGCCTGACATTTCCAGCCAGGGGGTTTCCAGCCCGGCATATACGCCGGAAGAATAATATCCGCCGATTCCCGGCTGTCCCAGTTTGTAAGCTTTGCTGCCGCCGGGAGTATGATTGCGCCCCTGCGAGGGAGTCCATTGATCCAGGAATCCGCTTAAAACGGGGTAGTGTACCCACAGCCAGTCATCCGTTTCCATGTCGCTGCTGAATCCGGGCTGATCGCCAATGGCCATTACCGCACTGAAATCTTCGTTGAAATAACTGTTCATCATCGTGAGATCAAAACGGGCAAAAGAAGGGTCAACGGCAGCGGGAGAAACGGTTACTTCAAAAATATTTTTAAGTACTACCGTGTCCTGCCCAAGAGTGCCGAGGGTAAACTGGGTGTTCTGTAAATTGACAGAAGACTGGGCGGACTGTACAGAAAAATCGATGTTCTGTGTTTCCGCACCGGCATTCGCCACTTTAACGGACAGCCAGACGTGCTCACCGGGATCCAGGTCGCCCTGCTGGTCGCCAAGGGAATCATTGACAGTTATATCCATAATGCTGACCAGCGGGAGCGGAAAGGAAACCAGCAGATCAGCAGTGGCGCCGTTGCCGTTATCCGCAATATTAGCGACTCCTACCAGGGATTCCTGGCCCTGATAGCTGTTGCTGTTGGGACTGGTGAGCCCGCTGAAACTTGTGTTGCCGGTATATCCGGGGAAGGGATCTCCCGAATCGCCGGAACCGCTGCCGTTATTTAACTGGAATAACCCATCCGCCTGCTCCAAATCCACTTTGCGGTGCCAGTCGTTGCTGTTGCCCGGCACATTTTCATCCACATGCCAGATCAGCACCCCTTCTCCCGGCAGATAGGTATCGAATCCCTCCTTCTTTTTATACTCAACTAAGAAATATTCGGAACCGGCGGCACCGTTGGTCCACAGACGATAAGCCGAAGAATCGCCGACAATGGGACGGATAGCGGCGGCCATACTGTCCGAAGTCAGTTGAACGGGATTGATCCAGCCAAGCCGTTGTTTACACCAGGCATCAAAATGAACCGGTTTGGCACCGGCCAGCCCGGAGGGGCCTGCCCAGGAGCCGCCGGCCATCACCGACCAGTTACCTATTCCGGACGAGGAATAATCGGTATCATATAAATCCGGCAGTCCAAGTACATGGCCGAATTCATGGGCAAAAACGCCCATTGTGGTCAGGTGGTTGTACTGTGTTTCCGGCTCAATGGAATAGCGGTAAATAATAACGCCGTCCCGCATTTGCGGGTTGATGCTCCAGGCATGGGAATGAATATCAGAATTGGAACCGGTGGTTTCCCTGCCGGGGCCGCTGTGCACCAGAAACAGGGCATCCACATAGCCGTCTCCGTCATTATCATACTGGGAAAAATCCACATAGGGATCGGCGGCGGCAATCGCATCTTCCACCAGCTTCTGGGAATTCCGGGGATAACTGCCCAGGCCGGCCTGTCCGTTCACATAATAGCTGTAATTTTGCGGCATGCGCAGCCAGGAGGTAATGACTCCGTCAATACCCAGCTTGTTGTTTGAATTTTCCATATAAAAATCGTTCATACTGCCGGTGGGATATGTTCCGGTTGAAAACAGCAGTTCATCGAAATCACTCTGAGAGTGGTTCACAGTGTCCGCGGTATGGTCATTAAAGTCTACCAGAATCACCAGGCCGTTTATCTGAAAGGTTTCTGTATTTTCCAGAATCTGCTGAACCTTCAGCACGTTCCCTGCGGGACTGTCCAGCCCGCGCTGCCGGGCCGCCTCGTATTCTGCAGTCATTGTCTCCAGCTTTCCGCTGGCCTGCAACTGCTCTTTTACTTTCGGATGGAAATCCACTGCAAAAAGCATCAAAGGGACAAACAGCATCAATAACATCATTCTATCTATATGCTTCATGGGTTCTCCTGAATTTATTTGATTAAAATGAAATGAGATTCTGCGGTGAGTTGAAATGATTGTTGCTTATGATTTATCCTCCATTTTATTTGACCATTGCTTCCAACTTGTCTTTTAACAAAAATTTCCCCGAAAAAAATAAAAGCCGGGATTCGCTTTTGCAATTGCAAAATTCACCCGGCTTTTCCAAATAACTTTTTTATTGTGCTGCTGTTATTTCATCAAAATCAATTTCTGCACAGACTGCCGTGCGCCCTGCCGCAGCACTGCCAGATAAATACCGGAAGCGGCATGGGAACCGGATTCGGTTATTCCGTTCCAGCGAACTTCTTTTTCACCGGCCGCTTCATTCCCGTTGACCAGTGTGCGGATTTTTCTGCCGGACATATCATAAATATCCAGGCTTACCGTCCCGGTTTCCGTCAAAACGTAACGGATGGTGGTTGCCGGGTTGAATGGATTGGGATAGTTGTCTTCAATGCCGAAACGCTTCGGGAGCGAAGTCATTTCCACCGGCGCAATCCCCGTGGTCGGTGTCAGGCTGACATCATCGATATACCAGCCTTCTTCTTCGGAAGCGGCATCACTGCCGAAGGTAAAACGGATTTTCGCATTTCCGGCAGTTGCCGGGATATCTGCATGGTAGGTCAGCCAGCCGCCCGAATATCCTGAAAAAACCGGTGTATTCGGTGCAAAGGGGCTCGCCGGATTGGAGATAATCTGGTGGGTATATCCCTCGGCGGGGACCAACTGCTGATATGTTACGCCGTCATAAGTAATTTCCACCAGAGCGCCGTCATAGGCCTCTCCGGCTGTGTTGCTGGATTCAATATTGTACCAGGTGGAAAATTCCAGCACCATATCGCCGGACAGCTCAAGCCAGGGGGATTCCAGTCCGGCATATACACCGGAGGCATAATATCCGCCGATACCCGGCTGACCCAGTTTATAAGCTTTGTGCCCGCCAGGCGTGTGATTCCGTCCCTGAGAAGGCGTCCATTGATCCAGAAAACCGCTGGTTATCGGGTAATGAACCCAGACCCAGTCATCCGTTTCCATGTCGCTGCTGAATCCCGGCTGGTCGCCGATGGTCAGTACCTGGCTGAAATCATCATTAAAAAAAGTATTGGACATGTTTAAATCGAAACGGGCAAAGGAAGGATCATTCGCCGTGGGAGAAACTTCCACTTCGAAAACATTCTTCAGCAATACAGTATCCTGTCCCAGTGTAGCCAGCGTATACTGAGTGTTCAACAGGCTAACATAACTCTGCGGGGACTGCAGGTCAAAAG
>JBAPTX010000351.1:0-1817 GCA_049282375.1 Calditrichia bacterium | reverse complement strand
ATTGTTAACAGAATGTTAATCCAGAAATGTTTGCCCAGCCCCACCTGCAGAAAAACACCCAGTGGCGGCAGAATAATTGCCAGAATGACTCTAATAATATCCATTTTCCCTCGCTAAAGTTTTGAATTGATTTTCTTGTTTTTTAAGCCGGATTTACTGTGTTTGAGATGAAGGGAGCCAATGGGCTGGCGTCTTAAAGCATCCGGAATGCGTTCGCCCAGCGGGCCTCTGCCGATGGATATGCCGCCATCGACAAAATAAAGGGCGCCGGTGACAAAACTGGCTTCATCCGAGGCCAGAAATAAAAAAACATTTGCGGCTTCTTCGGGAGTGCCGCGCCGTCCCATGGGGGTGCCGGAAAGAATATCCGCCTCCATCTGTTTTGTCATCGGACTGTCGGCGGTCTCATGCCACTGGGTATCAATAGGGCCGGGGCAGATGCAGTTTGCCCGCACGCCATTCTCCACCTGTTCCAAAGCAACCCCGCGAATAAACCCGTGAATCCATCCTTTGCTGCCTCCGTAAGGTGTGCAGTTCGGTTGTCCCAGCATACCGGCCTCCGAGCCGGTGGCCAGAACAACGCCGCCGGTTTCCTGAAGATGGGGAAGGGCAAAGCGGGTCATCAGGAAGACCGAATGAATGTTCATGCGGGTCATATATTCAAAATCCTCAACGGGAAATTCGGTGGTGGGTGCCACCGTCTGAAAAGTTCCGGCATTGTTAACCAGAATATTCAGTTTACCAAAGCGTGAAACGGTTTCTTTAATGCAGTTTTCTGCTTTGTCTGCTGTTGCAATATCGCCCTGGAATCCATCGGCCTCTCCTCCCCAGCCGCGGATATCCGAGACCACTTCCTGCACAGGATCTTCCGGCAGTCCGCACACCATCACCGAGGCGCCTTCTTTGGCAAATTTATGGGAAATGGCTTCCCCGATTCCGGTCGCCCCACCGGTGACAATGGCCACTTTGTCTTCTAAACGATTGCCCATGATCTATTTCACCTTTTATTTCCTTCGTGTATTTTCTCAAATTGAAGTACAGTTTAACAATTTTGCAGTCTTGCCTGTCGTCTCAACTGCAGACAGCCCCTATAAATCGGGCGGCGCCTCGCCTGTTGCTTTTTCCCATCCGGTAACAGCACCGCGGCGGGCCAGCATTTTGGCGACCCCGATGACCACACCGGTAGCGGCTGTCCATAAAACCGCATCGCCCCAACTGGTGGATCTTGAGGCCGGATTTTTGGGCGGTTCTTCATCCATAACTTTCTGCCACCCGGCGCCCAGCACCTTTTTAACAGCCATGCCGGCCAGAAGCGCCGATCCGGCGCCGACCAGTTGCCACATTTTCTTCTCAGAAATCAGTCCCATTTTTATTCTCCTGTAAATAAGTTTTAATTCTTAGTAAAATCCCAGTGCAGCGTTTTAACCGGCGCTTTGCGCAAAGCTTCGGCCAGTTCTTTGTTATCTTGAAATTTCAGTTCCGTAAGGTAAGCCGCCTCCACCGTTACGGTAAAAGAACTGCTTTCAAATGGCCAGGGCGTTACAGTCACGGATTCATCCTGGTTTTGCCGGATATTATAATTTTCTTTATCCGGGCCGCGGCTGATTTCCAGCAGCCGCTCCCGTGCAGGCAGATTGCGTTGGCAGAGAACCAGCGACAGGCGGTCGCACCACTGCATGAAATCATAAGCTTTTTGAGTTTCTGCAGCGGAAATCTTCAATTCCTGACGCAGCCGGCTGCGAAAGGAGGACTGTTCCTCCAAAAATTTATCCAGTTCGCTGCTTTCCCCCATGCGGCGCTCGTACAGAAATGAAATA
>JBAPTX010000350.1:0-3698 GCA_049282375.1 Calditrichia bacterium | reverse complement strand
ATATTACTGCTGCGGGTGAGGGGTTTTGCGGGTTGCTCTTTTCTGCAAATATATCACTGCTGCCCTGTAGGCAGTCTTTTTCTGATTGGGGGCGGCGATATGGCACCCTGTTTACTGTAAAGAAATTCAGATCGGCATCTCCGGGATAAATCCGCAATCTGAATTCTGAAATCTGAAATTGAAACTGCTGTGCAGTTCCCAATCATAGCCACAGCACCAGAATTAAACCGATAATACTGACAGCAATACAGTACACCCCGAACCATTCCAGTTTCTGGTCACGGATAATTTTAAGCAGCCAGACAATAGCAAAGTATCCTGCGACCATTGCGGCAATGGTTGCCATCAGCAAATGAAATAATTCAGTATTGGGCAGCGGAGAATCCCAAATTTCTTTTGCTTTCAACAGAGTGGCGCCAAAAATAACCGGGCCGGACAGCAGAAATGAAAACCGGGCCACCTTCTGGCGGTCCAGGCCCATCCATAATCCTGAAACAATGGTGGACCCTGAGCGGGATATTCCCGGCAGGATGGCAAAGGCCTGCGCAAACCCGATCAGGAAGGCATGCCAGCCTTTCATCTGCCTGCCGCGGGAACGGGTGTAGCGCGAACTCCACATGATCAGGCCGGTAATAAACAGCATGCCCAGCACAAGCAAATGGCTTTCGAAAAGTCCCTCAATCGCATCCTCAAACAAAAGACCGATCACCGCCGCCGGTACGGACCCGATCAGGATGAACAAATTCAGCCTGGCATATTCGCGCCGCTCTTCCGGCAAATCGGATCGGGTCAGGCGAAACATGTCGGGAGTGGCCAAAATCATTTTTACGATATCTTTACGGAACACCCAGATAACCGCCATTAAAGTGCCGAAGTGAACAAAAACCTCGAAAGCCAGGCCTCCTTCACTGAAGCCTAAAATTTGCTGCACCAGAACCAGATGCCCGGAACTGCTGATGGGTAAAAACTCCGACAAACCCTGCACAATTCCCAGAATAATCGCCTTAATCAGATTCACAAACCACTCCTGTCCGGAAAATTCCTATAACATGATAATTAATTTAAAGCAAATATAATAATCAGGCGGGCTATACTGCATATTGCCGCGGCAGGCCGCCATCCCTGAAAATACCATCCTTTAATGCCTTATTTTCTTTACCGGAAATAATACCGCAGATTTAAACCGGAGCGGAAGGAAACCAGATTGGTGGAATTATCCCCCTGTTCCGGTGAATTCAACTGCAGCTCTCCGCCAATGGTCCCGCTGACGGCCAGTTCATCCATCAACTGCAGGTGCAGTCCCCAGTGGCCGCCGATTAGAAAGCGCGAGCCTTCCCAGGCGGTCCAGCCAAAGGCGTTGGGATTAATATCGAACCGGGTGTAACCGCCCACAAACGGGGCAATTTTACGGCTGTTCGTATAACTGTCCAGCCCGAACTTCAGGCTGAATCCATTGCTGTTTTGCTGGCCGTTTAAAGCCAGGCCGAAAGCGCCGTTCAGAGCCAGTTGCGGCCGGAGAAAATATCCCCCGGAAATAAGCGGGGACCGATCCACTTCAAAGCCCAGGTAAGTGCTGCCTTCTTCAAAAGGTGCCACTAAAGCACCTCTGTCCTGCGCCTGCAGCGTCACACAAAATGCAATAACAAACAAATACACTGTCCAAATCTTATTCATGATGAACTCCTGACGATTAGATTCAAAATGCGATCCTTTGTATGATTTCGCCGGTAAGATGGGAAATTCTGCCGGCTGCAGCAGGTACATTCACCCGAAAACTCAACAAGGCTTAAATCAATCCCGTTCCGGAGGAAACTGTGCTGCAAAGCTGCCTGTAAATTTAAGTGTTGTTTGCCGTTATTTTTCACAAAAAATTCCGGCGGAAAATAATTTCCGAATTCCGGTCCCACCTCATAACAACATTCCCGGATAAACGTCCCTACGGCGATCCGGAGCCCGGCAGCGGGTGAATTGAAGTTTTCACTTAACTGCCGGATTGCTTCATCAACAATACCTGCATGGATACCCCGCCAGCCGGCATGGACATTGGCGATCACATTATTACCGGGATGAAAAAACATGAGCGGTGCACAGTCCGCAGTACGGATCAGCAGCGCCAGATCCGCTTCGCTGCTGATCAGCCCGTCGCAATCCGGCTGCATACCGGGGTATTTTACCGGCCGGATACCGGCACCATGCACTTGTTCCGCACGGGCGACTGCAGCTTTTTGGAAAAAAGAAAGTTCCGCCAGGGACAGCTCTGCATCTGATTCTTCCCTGTCCCGCCAATAGCTGGCGCAATATAGCTGCGGATAACTGCGGAATATTTCATAATTGAAAGTCCGGATCATTTGCCATGGTCCGGCGTCTTCATTTCAGCCAAAGCCGGCCGTTCGGCATTCAGGCTTCCGCGGCGGTACCCCCTTAAATCCACAGTTACATAAAGATACCCCAGCGAGCGGAAAAACTGATCAACCTGTTCGCGCATATCCTGCTGCAGAAGGCGATCAATTTCCTGCGGGCTCACCTCAATGCGCGCCAGTTTATCATGATGGCGCACCCGCAGGATATGAAAGCCTTTTTGTTTAAGAAAATTTTCCGCCTGTTCCACCCGGCGCAAAGCAGGGGCGGTTACCCGGTTGCCTATAGGGATCCGGGAGGAAAGGCAGGCCAGTTCAGCTTTATTCCAGCTTGGGAGTCCCATATCCCGGGATAATTGGCGAATTTCCGCCTTGCTAAGCCCGCAATCTTTTAAGGGTCTGATCACAGACAATTCAGCGGCAGCCCGGCTGCCCGGCCGGTAATCGGTGCTGTCATCGGCGTTGGTTCCGTCCGCGATGACCGAAAATCCATTCTGCCGGGCGTAATGGAAAGCTTCGCTGAACAGTTCCTTTTTACAGTAATAACAGCGCTGGTCGTCATTCTTCAAATAATTTTCGTCCTGCATCTCATTGGTCGGGATTTGGGTCACCTGCCAGCCGAATTGCCGGGCAAACTGCAACGCTTCCTGTAACTCAGCCGACGGCAATGAAGAGGAAACACCAATTACCCCCATTACCCGTTCCCCTAATACCTCGGATGCTGTTGCCAGCAAAAATGTTGAATCCACACCCCCGGAATAGGCCACTACCAGATTGGGCAGCCGGGAGAGCTTTTCTTTCAGCAAAGTGAATTTACTCTGCAACTCATATGAGGTTATCTTTTTCATTTAAAACCCTGAATTTTACAGGCAGCACTTCAGCAGACCGGACAGATCAAACACCGGTCAAAGAAAATTACGGCGGATAATATCATCAACTCCGGCCGAAAATGAAACGATAAAATGGATTACCAGACTCTCTGCTTTATAAAAACAACCCAATATGAATTCTGAATTCAATGGAGGAACATTCAGCTAATTCTGAATTATTCACCCGCCGGTTCGAGATTGATGACAATTTCCACCCGCCGGTTCTGGCGGCGGCCCTCAGCCGTGTCATTGCTGGCGACCGGCTGATTTTCCCCGTATCCCACACTGGTGTACTGCTGATCGGGCAGAATCATGTGGGTTTGCAGGTATTCCCTCACTGCATCGGCACGCCGTTCGGATAAAAGCTGATTATATGCTTCATTCCCCTGGGAATCTGTATGGCCGGCAACAACGATCTGGCGGTCCGGGAATTCGCGCAGCGCCCGCATCAATTGAGTTAGCAGCATATAAT
>JBAPTX010000349.1:0-5881 GCA_049282375.1 Calditrichia bacterium | reverse complement strand
TTGCGCAAAAAGGTGGGAATATCAATATCATCCAGCGGCAGCTTTAATTCGCCGGATTTGGGCTTTTCCGCTTCCCGGTTAAAGGAAATGGTTTTTGATCCCCCGCCGGAAGCGGCGATCTGATCCTTCTGCCGCAAATAGGTAGGCAGGTCACGATCAATCCGCTTCTGCGGCTTTTCCGGCGCATAACCCGGCTTTTTCAGCAGTCGGCTGTCAAGATCGAATCCGGTGGCAATAACGGTTACAAAAATAGAGTCTTCCAACTGCTCGTCAATAACCGCGCCAAATATGATATTGGCTTTATCGCCGGCTTCTTCATAAATAATGGTTGTGGCTTCGCTGATTTCATGCAGGGTCATCTGCGGCCCGCCGGTAATATTAACCAGCACGCCCTGTGCCCCTCGGATGGATACGCCTTCCAGCAGCGGGCTGCTGATGGCCTGTTGGGCTGCCTGCACCGCTTTGCCTTCGCCGCTGGCAAAACCGGAGCCCATGAGCGCATGTCCCATTTCCGACATCACGGTGCGCACATCGGCAAAATCCAGATTGATCAGGCCTGGAATGGCAATCAGGTCGGAAATTCCTTTGGTTGCATGAAGCAGCACTTCGTCCGCTACTTTAAATGCCGCCATAAGCGGGGTGGATTTATCCACAACGGCAAAGAGCCGCTGGTTGGGAATCACGATCAGGGTATCCACGCTTCTGCGCAGCTCGTCAATCCCCTGATCCGCCCGCTCCATGCGCTTCATCCCTTCAAAATGAAAGGGTTTAGTGACAATCCCAACCGTCAACGCGCCCTGATCTTTGGCAATTTCGGCAACTATGGGGGCAGCCCCGGTGCCGGTACCACCACCCATTCCGGCGGTGATGAAAACCATATCGGCGCCATCCAGCGCTTCCATCACATCTTCGCGGTCTTCCTCCATGGCACGGCGCCCGATTTCCGGGTTTGCCCCCGCGCCCAGCCCCTGGGTCAGCTTTTTGCCGATTTGAATTTTCATCTGCGCTTTATTCTGGTGCAGCGCCTGGGAATCTGTGTTAATTGCTATAAAATCCACTCCCTGCAGCCCGGCATTCACCATGGTATTAATGGCGTTGCCGCCGGCGCCGCCCACTCCGATTACTTTCATTTTGGCATTGCGATCCGCCGCTTCATCCAGCAAAATGCTGGCATGTTCGTTCTCGCGCATAAACATAACAACCTCCTCACTTAAACTGTTTTCTTCCTCACCATTATTTAATAAGCCTTAAATTGCTGACACCGTTTTGATACTGAAAGCCGGATATCCTGCTGCAGGACTTCCTTTAAAAAAAACGCCTGAAAAAACCGCTGATATGATCCCGCACCGCCTCCCAGGAAGTATCCCCTTTTCGCTTCAGAAACGGGGAGCTTTCGCCAAACTGCTGCCCGTAGAGGGTCAGCCCCACAGCCGTGGCAAAAATGGGGCTTCGCACCGATTCCGTCAGACCCCCCATGTATTTGGGAAGGCCCAGTTTCACCGGGATTTTCCAGATGTGCTCTGCCAATTCCACAGTTCCGGGTAAAATGGAACCGCCTCCGGTAATCACCGCACCCGCCGCCATCAGGTTCATTAAATCGGACTTCTGCATTTCCTGATGGGTCAGGGTTAAAATTTCCTCCATGCGCGGCTGAATAATATCGATCAGCACCGAGCGGGAAATGACACGCGGCACTCGTCCGCCGACCCCCGGGACCGTGAGGGTTTCATTCTGCTTGATCATTCCGGCCAGCGCGCAGCCGCTTTCCACTTTAATATTTTCCGCCTGCTCAATGGGCGTCCGAAGGCCGATGGCAATATCGTTGGTCACGTGCTGACCACCCAGCGCCACCACCGAAGTATGACGGATATGCCCTTCGAAGAACATGGCGATATCGGTGGTGCCGCCGCCCAGGTCAACCAGCGCTACACCCAGATTCCGCTCATCATCGTCCAGTACCGACAGACTGCTGGCCAGCGGTTCCAGCACGATACCTTCCACAGCATAACCGGCGCGCTGCACGCTCTTGGCAATATTCTGGGCGGAAGTAACTGCCGCGGTTACCACATGCACTTCCACTTCCAGCCGCACACCGGAAAGGCCGACCGGATCGGGAATGCCATCCTGATCATCCACAATGAATTCCTGGGGAATGACATGGATAATTTCGCGGTCAATAGGCAGAGCCAGTGCTTTGGCGGCGCTGATGGCACGCTCCACATCATCTTCACTGATTTCATGGTCATCCCGTGCCACACCCACAATTCCCTTGCTGTTAAGGCTGCGGATATGGTCACCGGCAATTCCCACGTAAACACTGTTCACATCCACGCCGGCCATGGTTTCCGCTTCGTTCAAAGCGCGCTGGATGGACTGCACGGTCTGATCTATATTCACCACAACCCCTTTGCGCAGTCCATGGGAGGGTGAACTGCCGATTCCCACCACATTAAGTTGTCCGCCGGCATCCTCCTTAACGATTACCGCGCATACTTTAGTGGTGCCAATATCCAAACCTGTAATGATTCTGCTTTCCATAAGCATGTCCTAATTTTTCCGTGTAATGACAACCCGATCCGCATACTGCAGATCTATTTTTTTTATCTGATCCAGTTGTTCCAGCAGCGGTGTTCTGGCAATTAAACTGCTGAGCAAAAATGCCTGCCGGTGCCAATGCCCGTTTTTCATGGTAATGCGGGCACCCCCTTTTACCAGCAGCAATTCCGGCGTCTGTACAGAACGACCCGTTTTTTCCGGGATATGTATTTCCGAGATAAACTGAAACAAGGCCGGATCTACGGATTGAATCTGCCTGATTAATAAAAGCGCCTGCTGCAGGGGAGCGCTGTCTTTTTCAATTTGCTTTACGCTGAGGCCGGTAATCAGCGGCACATTCTGCAGGGACATGGCCGGTTTTTTCAACAAAACAGCACCGGAGGCATCCACCATATAGAAATGACGGTCCACCAGCCAGGCAGCCGGTTGTTTTTCCTGAACGGAGAGAATTAGCGTAGAAGGCAGAGACCGGGAAACACTGACACCGTCCAGATAGGGATTCCTTAAAATGTTCTGTTCCACTGAATCCTTTGGGATCTGAAAAAGCCGTGTTCCTGGCTGCACACCGGCCAGCCGGATGATCTCGTTCTGTTCCAGATACTGATTGTTTTCCACCTGCACAAACTGCATCCGGAATATCTCGCTCTCGGTAATCAGATATTCCACCAGATGATAACCGCCGTAACTGCAGACAGCCAGTACGACCAGCACCAACAGAGCAACCCCGGGAAAACGACGCCTTTCTGCAGGGCGTTTTCGCTGCACCATTTTATATTGTCTGTTCCTGCGGGCCCCGGACACGGCGCTCCTCTTCTTTGGAAAATCCAAGCAGTTTTACTTCCAGCTCCAGCCAGACATTAAATTTGCGGTAGACGGTCTGCTGTACTTCAGTTATCAAATTATAAATGTCGCGGGCGCTGGCCTGCCGGTAATTCACGATAAAATTGGCATGTTTCGGGCTAACCATTGCGCCGCCTACCTGCAATCCCTTGCAGCCGGCTTTCTCGATCAGAGTGCCGGCATAATTCCCCGGGGGCCGTTTAAATACACTGCCGCAGGAACCATAATCCAGCGGCTGTTTGGCCGCCCGCTTCGACAGGTACTCCTGCCGGGCATTCTGCAGTTCGCTGCGGGATCCTGCCAGCATTTGCAGCCGGCAGCCCAGCAGAACCAGATCCTGCAGATGATCCGCCCGGCGGTATCCGAATCCCGCCGCATCAGCGGGTACTTCCCGGTACTCCCCTGCACCGGTAAATGCTTCCACAAGCTCCACCCGGTCCCCGATCTCTCCCACAAATGCCCCGGCATTCATGCGCAGTGCGCCGCCGACGGTCCCGGGAATACCAGACATAAAATCCAGACCGGCCAGATCATACTCTTCACAGTATTCCACCAGAGCGCTGACTTGCGCCCCCGCCCCGGCGAAGACCCGACGGCCCTCATGGTAAATCTTTCTGCAGCAGTGTGAAAGCTGCAGCACAATCATTTCAATTCCGGCATCATTTACCAGCACATTGGAACCGCTTCCCAGCACATAAAAAGGGATCCTTTCCGCCGCACACCGGCGGATCATCTGCTGAAGGCATTCGCGGGTTTCCGGCCGGCAAAAGGCCGGGGCAGGCCCCCCCACTTCATAAGTGGTGTACTCTTTCAATGATTCCGCCAGCAGGACTTCCTCCGGAAATTCCTTTTTTAATGAAACGGCAAACTGTGATAAACGGCTGCTCATCGCTGCCTGCCCGTGTCTTGACTTTTATTTTCCTTCCTGCTGCCGGATTTCTGCAATTCATCCAGGATGGACTCGCTGCACTTCCATATATCGCCAGCGCCGAGGGAAATGACCATATCGCCCGGCTGCAGATGGTCCAGCACTGCAAAAGGCAGGGTATTTTTTTCGGCGACATAATACACTTCCCGGTGCCCCAGTTCGAGTGCAGTATTGGCAATCAGTTCACCACTGACGCCCGGCAGCGGTTTTTCGCGGGCGGGATAAACATCGGTGACAAACAGGACGTCCGCCTGAAAAAAGGCGCGGGAAAATTCCTTGTAAAAATTGCGGGTGCGGGAATACAAATGAGGTTGAAACACCGCCACCAGCCGCCGCTGCGGCCAACTGTTGCGGGCGGCTTTTAAAGTGGCCTCTATTTCCGTGGGATGATGGGCATAATCGTCCACCACCATTATATCCCGAAACGTGCCCTTAATTTCGAAACGCCGGTTGACGCCGGTAAACTGTTCCAGCCCCCGGCGGATTTTTTCGAAAGGAATATCCAGTTCCAGGCCTATTCCAATCGCCGCCAGCGCATTGAGCACGTTGTGCTCCCCGGGAAGAGCAAGGTGAACCCGCCCCAGCGGGGCCTTATCAACAACAACGTCAAATTCTATCCCATTGGGCCGGGGCAAAAGTGAAGCCGCCTGAATATCCGCCTGTTTATTAAATCCATAAGTGGTAAGACTGCGTTCCGTGCGGCTCAGAATTTCCTGCACGCCGGGATTGTCCAGACAGGCGATCACCCGCCCGTAAAAGGGCACTTTATTAGCAAATTCAATGAAAGAATTTTTCAAATCATCCAGGCTGTCATACGATTCCAGATGGTCCGCTTCGATATTGGTAATTACGGCAATAGTAGGGATCAGCTTCAGAAATGACTTATCGAATTCATCCGCCTCCGCCACCAGAAATTCACTTTCTCCCAATTGCGCATTGGTTTTCAGCGACCGCACTTTTCCCCCGATAATCAGAGTGGGATCCAGTCCGCCTTCCGTTAAAACCGCTCCGCTGAGGGAAGTGGTGGTGGTTTTGCCGTGAGTGCCCGCGATGGCAATCCCGAACTTCAGCCGCATCAGCTCTGCCAGCATTTCCGCTCTTTTGATAACCGGGATTTTGCGCCGGTAAGCCTCCTGCACCTCCGGGTTTTCCGGGGTCACTGCGGAGGAATATACCAGCATATCGGCACTATCCACCTGTTTTGCAGAATGGCCTTTCCAGATTTTTGCGCCAATACCACTGAGATGATGGGTTATGTCGGTCAGGGACTGATCGGAGCCGGTGACCTTGTATCCGAGATTCAGCAGGACTTCGGCAATACCGCTCATGCCGATCCCGCCGATTCCCACAAAGTGGATATTTTTTATTTTTCCAAAACGAATCATGCTGTGCCCTGCCAGGTTATTTCAATAATTTTTTCCGCAATTGTTTCTGCGGCATCGGGATGCTGAAAAGCTTTCCAGCGGTTTCCCATTTTCTTGGCGAGGTCATAATGCTGCAGCAGGTCGCGGACCGACTGATCGAATTGGGTCAGGAATTCGGGCGACTCCTTGATCA
>JBAPTX010000348.1:0-2930 GCA_049282375.1 Calditrichia bacterium | reverse complement strand
GCTTCGAAAGAAAGAGCAAATTGAAAAACTGCGGCTGGAGGTTAATTCTGCCGCCATTTCACCGGAGCTTTTTAACCCGCGGGCATCTGATTTCCCTACCAGCACATTGTCTCAACAGGTACCGATTCGTCAGTTATTGCGGCGTCCGGAGATAAAATTATCAAGCTTACTGGAAATATTGGGCAAAGAGAATGGGTATTCCGAAGAAGTGCTCCAACAGGTGGAATTTATGACCAAATATGAGGGATATTTGAAACGTCAGGAACATCTGGTTGAAAAATTCCGGCAAATGGAAGCGTGGCAATTCCCAGAGGATTTTGATTTCTCCGCCATTGAAGCCCTATCCAAGGAAAGCCGCGAAAAATTATCATTGATTCGCCCCCAAACGCTTGGGCAGGCTTCCCGCATTTCTGGAGTCCGGCAAGCCGATTTAACCATTTTGCTGATCTGTTTGGAAAAATTAAAACGCAATAGACAAGCTGTTTCACGTGAAACAGTTCAGGAATAAAATCGGTGCAGAATGGAAAATGATCAGGAAACCCTGCCCCCGCCCGAACATCTTAACTCCTTGTTAGCTCAGCGATTTTCTTTTATCACTCCCTTTCAACTGTCACAACTAAGCCGCTACGCTGGTATGCTGCGCTTCTACAACCAAAAAATAAATTTGATATCGCGAATGGATACAAACCACATTTGGGAAAATCACCTGATTCCCAGCCTGATTCCCCTTACCCTGCAGCAATTGCCAGCCGCCGGATCGTTACTGGATTTTGGCAGTGGAGGGGGGCTCCCCGGTATCCCTCTTAAAATTACCAATCCAGGACTGCAGCTAACGTTGCTGGATTCCATCAGAAAAAAAACATTGTTTCTCCGTAAAGTAGTTCAAAATCTGGGATTTGAAAATGCTAAAGTGCAGCATTTCCGTCTTGAACCCGGGCAATTAATCGAAGCCGATAAAAAACGATATCATATAATAAGTGTGCGTGCAGTGGAAACGGTGGAACGGTTTTATCCGCGCCTGCAACCGCTTCTTGCAGAGAATGGGTTCATACTGGCCTGGAAAGGCAGTACTGATATTGCTGAGCTAAAAAATGCAGCGGAAGTTTTTGGATTTACATACGTGGTTAATTCTTCTCCGGAAGATATCGCTGCATTCTCCTCCAAATATGCAGATTTTCGTTTTTTTTCAATTTACCCGCCGCCAAAGATCTGAGCTATTCCGGTATTCTTCCCATTGCTTTAATCAGGATTTTATTTTAAAATAAAGAAAAAGCATTATTTCTGCCTGGCGAACAGCCTTTATATTAATGCACTGTTGCTTTAAAGAGGAGTGTAATGGCTAAAGTTGTATCATTTATAATTCAAAAAGGCGGCTGCGGAAAAACGACAACAACGGTTAATACAGCCGGTTATTTGTCTGAAGCAGGATTTCGGGTGCTCGCGGTAGATATGGACCCGCAGGGAAATTTAACTCAGCACCTGGGATATGATAATGAATCCGTGCCATTCAGTTTAGTAGATTTGCTGCAGCAAAAGGCCGCCTTTGATGAAGTTGCTTTGAAACGCAGCCCAAACCTGCACATCATTCCTAATAATCTTGCCGCCGCAAATGCAGAATTATCCCTTTATCATTCTTTATCACGAGAATTCCTGCTTCGGGATATTTTATCTCCCTTAATGCAAAGTTACGACTATATCCTGATTGATTGTCCGCCCACATTGGGATTGTACTCACTCAATGCACTGGCGGCTTCTACTGAATTTGTTTTGGTTGTGGCGCCTGAATTTTTCCCGATGCGTGCCATTAAACCGCTTTATGAAACATTCCGGATGGTAAAGGAAAAATTGAATCATTCTTTAGAATTCAATGGGGTATTGATGACAATGTGTGACTTCCGGACGCGCCACAGTCAGGAAGTTTATGATATTTTAAAAAATAATTTTCCTCATAAATTATACAACGCCTATATTCGCAATAATGTCAGCCTGAAAGAAGCCGCCTCTGTGGGGAAAACTATATTTGAACATAATTCCCAGGCAATCGGTGCCTTTGATTACCGCAACTTTGCCGAAGAATTTATGCGCGATCACCACAAAAGCCGCAAAAAACGCCAATATTACCAGCATAAATTTGAAACACTGCCAGCGAATGAAAAAGAGCAGGTTTTACTTTTCTCAAAAAGAAATATGTCTGATTTTACCCGGTCTTTGCTGAACAACGGTTCCGGAAGCCCGGCTATCCGCCAGGCCCTTCTAGTGGAGAGAAATCGCATATTAGAAAAATTATTTCCCTATCGTGCCGAGTTAAAAGCCGAAGAAACCGGATGAAAATCCTTTTAATAAATCTGTTTATCATATTAAATGCAGGCGCTGCTTTCGAAATAAGCTCTAACATGCCTCTCTTTAACGGCAGTGCCAGCAGCGGAGTCGCCTCTGTAACCTCTTTTGCTTCATACCTGATAAACCCGGCTTTATCCGCTCCCAGCGAAGGAAGCCAGGCCGGATTTGTTTATCACAAACCATATGGATTAAATGAACTGAATTTCGGAGGGCTGGTAACTCACACCCGCTTTGGCCAATATGGGGCCGGGGCTGCGATAAACACTTTCGGAAACCAGCTTTACCGCGAAAGCCGGCTTTCCATAAATTTATCACGTCGTATGGCCGAAAAATTCTGGATGGGTACATCCATCCATATTTATTCGGTGTCTATTACAAATTATGGAAATAGTTGGGCATCGGGAGTGGATCTGGGAGTCTGCTATGGCATTACCTCCCAGTTTTATACCGGTTTTGCGCTGCAGAATATTAACCGGCCCGGCCTGTACGGAAAGGAGGATCAGCTCCCGATGCATATACGGTGGGGTTTCTCCTATTTAGTATCTGATAAAATGTTTATTAATGCCGCTCTCCAGAAAGATGAACATTTC
>JBAPTX010000347.1:0-2339 GCA_049282375.1 Calditrichia bacterium | reverse complement strand
CCTGGCTATCTTTGGAAATTTTTTCAGGCGGAACTTTCACCCCAAAAATCCATAGCATTTTCGACTGCTGATCTGCTAAATTCAGCGCACAATTTGGAGTAAATTTAAAAAGAACTGCCGAATATCTTATGAATAAAAAGCCGTCCATTACCATAAAAGGGGCCCGGGAGCATAATCTCCGGAACCTGAATCTTGAAATTCCCCGCGAAAAGCTGGTGGTCATCACCGGCCTTTCCGGCTCAGGTAAATCAAGCCTGGCATTCGACACCATTTATGCCGAAGGGCAGCGCCGCTATGTTGAGTCCCTTTCCGCATATGCCCGCCAGTTTCTGGGGCTGATGGAAAAACCGGATGTGGATTATATTGACGGGCTCTCCCCCGCCATTTCCATTGAACAGAAAACCACTCACCGGAATCCCCGCTCTACCGTGGGAACAGTAACGGAAATTTATGATTACCTGCGGCTGCTCTATGCGCGGGTGGGTCATCCCCATTGCTACAACTGCGGCGATCCCATTGAGAAACAGACACCGCAGCAGATTGTGGACAAAATATTGCAGAAACCGGAAGGCGCCCGCGTGCAGATTCTGGCGCCGGTGGTGCGCGGCCGCAAAGGGGAATACCGTGAGTTGTTTGAAGAAATAAAGCGCGAGGGTTTTGTACGGGTGCGGGTGGATGGAAATCTTAATGAACTGGATCAGCCGATCCGCCTGCGGAAGAACATCAAGCACAATATTGAAGTGGTGGTGGATCGTCTTAAAATAAGGACGGATATCCGCCAGCGGCTCTCCGAATCGGTGGAAGTGGCCCTGAAAATGGGCAGCGGGCTGGTTATCGCCGAAGATGTGGATCAGGCCAGCGAGCAGTTATTCAGCGAGCAGTTTGCCTGTATGCGCTGCGGCATCAGTTACGAAGAAATTGAACCGCGCATGTTCTCCTTCAACAGCCCTTACGGTGCCTGCCCCGCCTGCGACGGTCTGGGGACGAAACTGGAAATTGATCCCAGGCTGGTGGTGCCCAATCCCAACATTCCCATTGATCAGGGCGGAATTTCCCCCCTCGGGGAAAAACGCAGCACCTGGTACTACGAAATGGTTGAGGCGCTTTCCCGTCAGTATCATTTTGATACCTCCTTGCCCTGGAAAGACTTGCCGGAAAAAATTCAGCAGTTGATCCTTTACGGCACCAGTGAAAAAGTAAAATTCATTTTCAACCGCGATGAATCTCATTTTGAGTTTAACTCCAAATATGAAGGTGTAATAAACAACCTTTACCGGCGATACCGGCAAACCTCCTCCCAGCACATTCGTGATTGGATTGAAGGATTCATGAATCAGATTCCCTGCCCGGATTGTGAGGGCGCGCGTCTTAAAAAAGAAGCGCTGGGCGTTAAAATCGGCGGCCGGAGCATCTCCGAAGTCACCGCATTGAATGTGAAAAACAGCCTGTTGTTTTTCCAGAGTTTGCAGCTCAGCGGGAAGGAAAAAACCATTGCCCGGCAGATTCTGCAGGAAATTTTTGCCCGGCTGCAGTTTCTGAAGGATGTAGGGCTGGAGTATCTGACTCTGGAACGTACTGCCGGCACTCTCTCCGGCGGAGAAGCGCAGCGGATCCGGCTGGCCACTCAAATCGGTTCGCAACTGGTCGGGGTCCTTTATATTCTGGATGAACCTTCTATCGGCCTTCATCAGCGGGACAATTCCCGGCTGATTCAAACGCTGCTGCGCCTGCGGGATCTGGGCAATACGGTGCTGGTGGTGGAACACGACCGCGAAACGATCGAAAGCTCCGATTATGTGCTGGATCTGGGCCCCGGCGCCGGGAAAAACGGCGGTGAGGTGGTGGCAACCGGCACTCCGGCGGAAATTGAAGAAAACCCGTCCAGCATTACCGGGCAGTATCTCGCTTATCATAAATACATTGCAGTTCCCGAAAAGCGGCGAAAAGGGAGCGGTAAAATGCTGCAGCTAAAAGGAGCCGCAGGCAATAACCTGAAAAATATTGATATCAGTTTCCCGCTGGGCCGCTTTATTGCCGTCACCGGTGTTTCCGGTTCCGGCAAAAGCACTCTGATTAACGAAACATTGTATCCCATTCTTTCGCGGGAGTTTTTTAACAGCAAAATGATCCCGCTGCCCTACGGAGAAATTCGCGGTATAAAAAGTGTGGACAAAGTGATTGATATTGACCAGTCACCCATCGGGCGCACCCCGCGCTCCAATCCTGCCACCTACACCGGGGTCTTTACCCAGATACGTGATCTGTTTGCCCAGTTGCCGGAAGCCAAAATCCGGGGGTATAAGCCCGGCCGTTTTTCTTTCAATGTAAAAGGGGGACGC
>JBAPTX010000346.1:0-3154 GCA_049282375.1 Calditrichia bacterium | reverse complement strand
GTCATATCTGTCAAATGGATTGTCAGCAGATGCCTACTTTAAAGTGATTGAACCCAATAAAAAGTTTGAGTGGGGATTTGATAATTCCCGCGGCGGGAAAACCCGCTACACGGCAACGAGCAACGGCAGTAGCTGGAAGGAAGAAGGGGAATATTCTGCCGACGGGAAGAACTGGAGCAAATTTTTTGAAATGAGTCTGACAAAAGTCAGACAGACAGAATAAAAGGCGCACCGTCCAGGACAAAGCCGGCCCGGAAAATATCCGTTTCAATGCAAACTGATAGTAACTTAATTTTCTATGCCGGTGAAGCGCACCACCTTCGTTCCGGCAAGTTTATCGTGCAGAGTGCGATTTTCTGTATCAGCGGCGGCAAACAAGATTCCCGCACCGAGCGGCAGCAGACTCAGCCCATACCCGGCCCAGCGCAGCAGCGCGCTCACCGCTCCCCTGTGCTTTCCTTCCCTGGCGCCAACCACTGCCAGCCCCTTCATCATTTTACCGGGAGTCTGCCCTTTGAAATAATGGAATGCGCCGTAATAGCCTGCATAGATTCCCCACAAGAGCGGGGCCGGCCAGGCAAGGTGCAGGTCTGCCAGAAAGGGAAACCGGAAAGTAGTAAAGTAACCGCCCCACCACCAGTCGCCTGCCCGGGGGAAATAACCGGGATCCACCTGCAGCAGATAAGCCGGCACCATTGGTGAAATCCAGACAGAAAAAAGGTCTCCGCCGCTGAACAGATACAGCAGCAGCGAAATTATCGTGCCCAGCACAATACCATCAATTAGCTGGGCCATGATCCGCTCCCGCAAAGTGGCGGCAGGATGGTTCACCCTGCCGGCTGACTGCTCATAAAGGTGCAATATCGGGATAGTCATATTTAACGCGATTTACTCTTTGCCGGAAGTTTCCTGCTGCCGGTTTTTTACCGACTGACCCTGCGGGCTGTTTTCTGCTGCGGCAAAGGCCTGCAGAACTTCTTCCGCATGCTGGCTGACATCCACTTCTTTAAAAATATGAACTATTTTGCCATCTTCATTAATGAGGTAAGTGTAACGTTTGGCAGCCACCGGCCGGTAAGCGCCATAGGCTTTAGCAGCCGTTTTGTCTGAATCGCTCAGCAGGTTAAAAGGCAAATTGTATTTTTCCCTGAACTGCCGGTGAGATTCCGGCGAGTCATAACTGACTCCCAGTATGACGATGCCGGCATCCTGCAACTGCTGGTATCCGTCACGAAAACTGCAAGCTTCCTTTGTGCAGCCGGGGGTATCATCCTTTGGATAAAAATATAGCACCACTTTCTGTCCCTTGTAATCGTCCAGCGAATGCATTTTCCCCTCCTGATCCGGCAGATTAAATTGCGGTGCCTGATCTCCGGTTTCCACCGGCATTCCTTTATTATTCATCGCGTAAAGCGCCACCGCAGCCCCGGCGGCAATAATCATGAAAACGACTTTTTTCATTGTCCGCTCCTTTAATATTATGATCATTCAAAATTTTTAACTGCTGAAAGGGCATTTTCTACTATAAGCCCCAGTCTAAAGTTCAAAAACTTTTTTCATGATCATCTGCTTTTCATCTTAAAAAATCACTTTAATAATCAGCCCAGATCTTCCCGGGTAAACTCCTGCAGATGCCGGTTTTGATTGATCACGGTAAAGGTAAATCCCCGATTCGTATATTCTGCGATACAATACGCCGCAGTGTCGATCTGAATCTTCCAGAACCAGGGCGCCCGCATCTGCAGCATGGCGGCAAACAGCGGTTTTAAGACTGCCCGGTGGGTGACCACGGCAATACTGCCCTGATCGTGCTTTTCAACCAGCCGCTGTAGCCCCGCAAAGCTGCGCTGCTGTACCTGTGCCAGTGTTTCCATTCCTGCAAAATCAAGTTTTTCCGGTTCGGTGGTCCATATTTTCCACAAATCCGGGTGCTGCTCCTGAATTTCCTTTTTGGACCGGTTTTCCCACGGCCCCAGCGAGATATTGTTAAAGGCCTCTTCAAAAATGATTTCCTGCTTTCCGGCGGCCAGGATCTGGGCTGTTTTGGAAGCTCGGCTCAGCGGGCTGCTGTAAAAGGCACTGAAATGAGAGGATTCCAGTGCTTTTGCCAGTGCATGTGCCTGCCGGAGGCCATTGTCATTCAGCGGAAAATCATGCCGGCCCCGGAAGCGGTTTTCTTTATTTCCCACTGATTCGCCGTGACGAATAAAAACAATTTCCAGCATAAGAAAAACTTTCTTTTTTACTGCAATGTGAACCGGCAGCGTTCTTCGGTCAACCGGTATTTTTATTTGCCGGAGGTTTAGCAGGAGCTGCGGTTCAGAAGCAGCCATAGCAGGGAAGAACAAGCTGCCCAGCCTTTCGCAACAGGACTTGAATTAGCGCTATTCCCGCACTAAATTCTGCCCGCTAAATTTCCAGTGAGTCAGCCGATGCGGTTTATTGCTTTTCTGTTTCTATGTCTGATCTGGGGCACCACCTGGATCGCCATCAAATTCAGCCTGGGCGGTTTTCCCCCTTTTTTGGGAGCAGCGGCCCGCTTTTCGGTGGCGGTCCTGTTTCTATTTGCATTTTTAAAAATGCGGGAAGTCTCCCTGAGAATACCATTAAAAACCGCCCTGCTGATTACCCTGACTGCTTTCCTGATGTATGTGATGGATTACGGGCTGATTTACTGGGGAGAGCAGTTTCTGAATGCCGGCATCACCGCTATTTTCTTCGCCACCTTTCCCCTTTTTACCAGTATTTATTCGGTGTGGCTTTTCCGCAGCGAGAGTTTCCGGCTGCACAAACTGATTGGTCTGCTGTTGGGCTTTGCTGGAATTATTCTGGTTTTTTACGATCAACTGGCAATTACCCGGTTTGACCATGTAATTATTCTGGCTGCGCTGGCTGTTATTGCAGGCGCTGCAGGCGGTTCTCTGGCGGTGGTACTGGTCAAGAAGTATCTTTCCGGGATTAATTCCACCAGTATGGCCTTTCACCAGATGCTGCAGGGTATCTTCTTTCTGCTGCTGTTCAGCTTTTTTCTGGAAAACTGGCGGGACATTCACCCCACACTTCCGGCAATTTCGGCGGTCTTTTATCTGGGAATATTGGGGTCGGCAGTGGCTTTTGCCATCTACTACTGGCTGCTGACCAGCCTGAGTGCCGT
>JBAPTX010000345.1:0-9351 GCA_049282375.1 Calditrichia bacterium | reverse complement strand
GATGAAAAGTTATCAGTTATTCTCAATTTTGTTTCTACTGCTGTTTTGCTTTTCGTTTGCTTCTGCAAGTCAGAAAACAGATGTAAAAGCTGTTCAAACTCAGCAGGCAGATTTTAATCATTCATTACAGCAGGATATTCCCTATTATTTGCCGGATGTAACCGGCATTGATGCGGTTCAGCAGGATACCAATTACCTGTGGCTGGAAGATTTTGAAGGGGGCGCCCCGGGTTGGTTCACTGTTGACGAAACAGATGCAGGTGTCTTCTGGCATAGGGATGACTGGATGGCTTATGGCGGTTCCGGTGTATCCTGGTGGATGGCCGATACAACACTGGGAAATAACGGCGGGTATCTGAGCCACTGGTATCAGGTGCTGGATACGGATCCGTTTGTAGTCAGTGGAAATGCCCAGCTTACTTTTTATCAGCGTCTGGCGGTGGAAGATCCGGCGGGCGCCACACCGCCATATGATGGCTGGGATGGCGTCAATGTCCGTATATCCACAGATAACGGCGTCACCTGGACCGTACTGACCAGCCCAACTCCGGCTTATAATGCGACCAGTCTTTACAGCTTCGGATTTGAATTTAATGAAGGACCCGGGGTTCCCGGCTGGGGCGGTGTTATTACGCCCTGGGAGATGACCACCATTGATCTCTCCGCCTATACAGGGCAGACCGTTCAAATTCGTTTTGCCTTTGCTTCCGACCCCGGCTACGATACCAGCGATGATCCCACTCTGTTCGGCTGGCAAATTGATGAAATAGAAGTTGCTGATGGCGGTACTGTATCATTCTATAATGACGGCAGTCAGAATAATATGACCCCTTCCAGCAACGCAACAGCCGGCGGCGATTACTGGCATCTGGAAACCTCTGCCAATGCGCCTTCTCCAACTCATTATTATGATGCCAGCGATTCAACGACCGGCAGTTATCATCCCAATATGCAGGCCAGTCTGATTTCTCCATACTTCTGGGTCCCTGATACTACCGTAACAGGACAGGTATTTCTGGATTTCTACCTGCAGGGGACTTACGATGACAATGACGCGTTTCCCAATGTGGACTATTTCGGCGCTTATGTGCAGGTAAAGGGTGAAAACGTCTGGCGTTATGTCAGCAATATTACCATGGATCCCAATGGGAGCAATTTTGTTTACAGTTCCGCACCACCTACCTGGCAAAAGTTTTCTGAAACTTATTCGGTTGGTAATGTGGATATGGCTCCTCTTGCCGGAGACTCTGTCCGCGTAAAGTTTACATTCTTCTCAGATGAAGATACACCGATTGGCAGCGCGATTCAGATTGATGATGTATTTCTCTGGACACCACCACTGCAACTGACAGGTCCTTTCGGACTTATGGCATTTGGCGGCAGCGGCTATGTGAAACTGGCCTGGGAAGATCTGGATGTAAGTGGGCAGGAACAGATAATTTACGATGATGGCAGCTTTGAAGATGCAATTCATCTCGGCAGCGGCAGCGGCTGGGCCGGTGAATATGTTGCGGGTCCGGTACCCGGCACAGTGGATACGGTCTGGGTTTATGGCGCTAACGCCCTGGATACTAACATGATTACCATTAGTCTCTTTGAAGTGCAGAATGGAATCATTAATTCTTCACCCGCCTACACCAAAGATGTCAGCATTCTGCCGGATCAGTGGAATGTTTATGATCTGAGTGCCGAAAACTGGATGGTGGATGGTGATTTCCTGATTGCGCAGACTATTTCGGTGCCCGTTTATGTGGCTCTTGACGTTAATGCCACTCCCAGCAGTCACAGTTATGTGAATCTGGGAGGCTGGAGTAGCTGGCGTTCGGTGGCGTCCGGTGCCGGCCTGCCGGATGGTGAATGGGGAATCCGTGCTTCTGTGAATTTTGCCGGTTCTGCAGATTTTACTTATAATGTGTATCGAAAACTGAGCACAGATCCTGATTATTCTACTCCGCTGGTTTCCAATATTGATGCGCCTTACTATGTGGATACCAGTGTAATGAACGGCGAAACTTACTGCTATGTGGTGACTGCCAATTATCCCGGCAACGAAGAAAGTGCTTTCTCCAATGAAGCCTGTGCCATGCCACAGTCTGCCACAGTTTATGAAATTTCCTATGATGACGGTGCGGTGGACAGTTTCTATACCGCTGCCAGCGGTGAATTCCTGGCTGTTAAATTCGGTTTGGACAGCTATCCGCAGGACGTAATTGGCGCCAGTTATTTCTTTAACAGCGGCGGCGGTGCTTTCCAGCTATATGTCTGGGATGATGACGGTGCCAACGGCGAACCCGGCACGGTGCTCTACTTTACAAGTATCCCCAGTGTTGACGCCGGATGGAACACCTTTCCGATTCCTGCTCAAACAATTACCTCCGACAGTTTTTATGTAGGTTTAAGGGTTGCTCCCACAACGCCGGATATTGGTGTGGATGAAACAGCGCCGCTGGATATGCACAGCTATATGAAGGCCGGTGCCAATCCTTGGACCATGTTTACGCTTGGAGACCTGATGATTCGTGCCCAGGTGGATGCCGGTGAACTGGCATACACAATGGACATCATCAACAGTTGGAATCTGGTGGGTCTGCCGCTGATTCCGCCCAGCACCTATTACAAAGATGTATTCCCCAATTCCATTGATAACACATTGTTCAAATGGGTCGGCTCGTATTCGCCCGAAGATTCAATGGAAGCAGGCGTGGGGTACTGGCTGCGGTTCCCGGCTCCGGAAAATCCCACTGTGACCGGTCAGCCTATTGGGGCCGTTGTGGTAGATCTGATCACCGGCTGGAACATGTTTGCAGGTCCTTCCTGTAATGTGCCCGTCAGTAATATTCTGGATCCCTCCGGTGCCATTATTCCCGGAACTGTATTCGGGTATGCCGGTGCTTATTCACCTGCAGATACAATTGAGCAGGGGAGTGGTTACTGGGTAAGAGCAAGCAGTCCGGGACAAATTACGCTATTGTGCAACGGCAGCAATAACGCTGTTTTGGCAAAAGGAATCGATCAGTTACCTGATGTATCCGGATATGCCGCACTGAATATCAGCGATGCCCTTGGTGCTTCGCAGACATTACACTATGGCGTTAAACTGGAAGATGAAAATCAACTGATCAGTTTCAGTATGCCGCCGCTGCCTCCTGCAGGTGCATTCGATGCGCGTTTCAGCGGCGATTACCGGATCAGCCAGGCTGATGAAGCAGTCATCCAGATTCAATCCGCCAGTTATCCTGTAACCATTAAGGCAGAGAATCTGGATGCCGGGGAAACCGTTACCCTAACTGAAATATTACCGGATGGCGAAGGAAACAGCTACACACTCACTTCGGGAGAAACCGCCCGCATTTCCAATAACCGGGTAGCTTCTCTGCGGCTGAGTAAAATTTCCACTGTTCCGACTGTTTTTGCCGTGCAGCAGAATTATCCTAATCCCTTTAACCCCACAACGGAAATTCAATACAGTATTCCGCAGGATGTTAAAGTGGAAATCGGGGTTTACAACAGTCTGGGCCAGAAAGTGAAAACTCTGTTGTCCGGAAACCAAAAGGCCGGCCATTATCGCATTAGTTGGGATGGTACCAATGACAATGGTCAGCGGGTAGCCAGCGGCATTCATTTTCTGCGGGTAAAAGCAGGCAATAATGTTGCTGTTCGTAAGATGATGCTGTTGAAGTAAATTCTTTCCGGGTGGGCGTTTTTAAGACGCCCACCCGGTTTTTTATTGATTATATTGTAGCAGCAAATTTGTAACAGGGAATTCATAAATTAATGGTTTAAATGTGGAGGACTATTTTCATGCACAAACTGAGAGCTTTTGTTTTATTTTTCCTGATTGTTCTTGTTGGCAGTGCAGCTGCTCAGAATTTTCGGGTTCCTATTCTGGTGGACGACGGAAACTATAGTATTACCCTAACAATCGGGGTGGATCCCAACGGCTCTGATGGATATGATCCCGGACTTGATATTTACGCTCCTCCACCACCACCCCCCGGAGCATTTGATGCCCGACTTTCCTGGGCAGGCGAAGATTATTTTACCGATATCCGGGATAATTCAATTGTTCAAAAAACATTTGTTGCGAAATATGCCGCAGCTTCGGGTTTTGGCCCCATTACATTATACTGGGATTCTGCAGCTCTTGCTGCCCTGGGGACCTTTGAAATTGTCGATAACATCACCGGCACTCTTTTTGGTCCAGTAGATATGACAACAGTTGACAGTCTTGTGGTGGCATCTTCCAATCCTTTTATTCAAACCGGTCTAAGGATTCTGATGACACCTTCTGCACAGGTTAATCACCCGCCGATGGTCGTCAGCCCCATTCCCGATCAGACGCAGCCTATGGATTTTACAACCTATACCGTTGCCAGTCTGGATACGGTGTTTTCCGATCAGGACGGTGACACCCTTTCTTTCAGTGTTGCCACGGATGGTAATACAACTGCTGCTCTGAATGGCAGCATGCTGGAACTTTCCTCAACAGCCGGCTTTACCGGAACATCCATGGTATATGTTTCAGCCGCAGATTCAGAGTTTACGGTAAGCGATACCTTTCAGGTAACAGTGCTGCCACCGGGGAACAATCCGCCTTTTGTGGCAAACCCGATTCCAGATCAGCAGAAAGGTGTTGATTTCCCCACTTATACTGCTGCCAATCTGGATACCGTTTTTGATGATCCTGATAATGATCCCCTGACTTACACCGCGGCAACAGATGGAAATACAACTGCAAATGTGAATGGCACACTGCTGGAACTTTCCTCGATTACGGGATATTCAGGAAATTCCCAGGTTATAGTGACCGCCGATGATGGAAATACCATGGTCAGTGATACTTTCATGGTGGTTATCTCTGCGGTTACCAATGATCCCCCCGTGGTTCAGAATCCCATAGCAGATCAGCAAAAACTCGTGGATTTCCAGACCTACGTTGTTGCAATGCTGGATATGGTTTTCTCCGATCCGAACGGGGATACACTGACATATACCGCTTCTTCTGATGGAAATACTCAACCAAGTATTATCGGGGACACCTTGAAGCTAAGTTCTGTCGCCGGATACGAAGGTCCGTCCCAGGTGATTGTAACTGCAGATGACGGCCAGTACAGCGTCAGCGATACTTTTATGGTCGAAGTATTTCCGGCAAACTGGGCTCCGGATTTTGATCTTCCTATAAATGTTACCGACGGGAATTACAGTGTAATGCTGAAAATCGGTGTTGATCCAAACGGGACGGATGGATATGACCCCGGTCTTGATCTTTACGCCCCGCCGCCCCCGCCGCCGGGTGCTTTCGATGCGCGGTTAATCGGACCGGATAATGACAACTATTTTTTTGATATCCGCAACAATTCGCTTGAAATGAAAATCTTCCGCATGAGATATGTACCGGCGGATACCTGGGGCCCTATTGTTCTGAGATGGGATACCACCGGATTGAGCCAGAAAGCCGATTTACAGATTGTGGATGATATTACCGGTTCATTGTTCGGACCGGTGGATATGAATGCAGTGGATAGTCTTGAAGTTACCGACACCTTTATTTTGAGCGGGCTTCGGATCCGGATGATGCCGCACCCTTTGCCGCCCAATGATCCGCCGAGCGTCGATAATCCGATTGCGGATCAGTTAAAACTGGTTGATTTTACGACTTATATTGCCGCCAATTTAAATCAGGTGTTCAGTGATCCCGAAGGACAGGCACTTTCTTTTACTGCCTCCTCTGATGGCGGAACTACCGTAAATGTGCTGGATGACAGCCTGCTGGAAATCGCTTCGGTGAGCGGTTTTATAGGAAATTCGGAAGTTATTGTCTCCGCAACTGACGGACTGAACACCACCAGCGATACCTTCCTGGTAAAAGTATTTCCGGCAAGTGCCGCACCGAATTTTGATGTGCCCATTTATGTAACAGACGGAAATTACGATATCTGGCTGAAAGTCGGTGTCGATCCCAATGGAACTGATGGGTATGATCCCGGGCTGGATTTATATGCACCGCCTCCGCCTCCGCCCGGTGCCTTTGACGCACGGCTGATCGGGCCGGATAATGACAACTATTTCTATGATATTCGCGGAAATTCTCTCGATTTGAAAGTCTTCCGGATGAGGTATGTGCCGGCGGATAACTGGGGTCCCATTGTGCTGCACTGGGATAGCGGCCGTCTGGCAAATCTGGCGGATATGCAAATTGTGGATGATGTTACCGGTAATCTGTTCGGGCCGGTGGATATGACCATGACGGACAGCCTTGTGGTAACCGATCCGCTCATTCTTGCAGGGTTACGGATTCTCATGACGCCTTATCCCGATACCACCAATGATGTGCCGGTGGCGGTAAATGATACGGTTATGACCGATGAAGATATGCCGGTAAATATCAGCGTTCTGATGAATGATTATGATCCGGAAGGCGACACGCTGAAGGTAATCAGTGTTACCCAGCCGGCTTCCGGCAGTGCCGTTATTAATCCCGGCGATACAACGGTTACCTACTCACCGGATCCCGATTTCTTCGGAATGGATCAGTTCCGTTATGTGGTGACGGATGGAAACAGCAACGACACCGCCATGGTGTTTGTAACCGTCCAGTCGGTGAATGATCCGCCTACGATCAGTAATCTGCCGGATTCTGTGGTCTTCCGGGAGGACTCTTCAGCCATGCTCGACATCTGGAATTATGTGGATGATGTGGAAAGCCCCGATTCAGCACTGACCTATGGATTCGGAGCCAGCAACGACTCTCTGCAGCGCAGTTTCGATCCGGCCACGGGTATGCTGACGCTTTCGGCAACACCCGGATTCCATGGTGAAGTTTTCCTGTACATTACCGCGACGGACCCGGACAACGGCATTGCTTCTGATACTCTGCTGGTGGTGGTCAGTCCGATTGTTGGTATTTATGATCCCTATTCCGGCATTCCGGCCTCCTTTGTGGTTCAACAGAATTATCCCAACCCGTTTAATCCGGCAACAACCATCCGGTTTGGAATCCCGCAGCCGGCAGAAGTAAGGATTACGATTTTTAACTCACTGGGGCAAAAAGTCCGGACACTGTTGACCCAGCGGAAAGCAGCCGGATATTATTCTGTTCAGTGGGATGGACGGAATGACTACGGCACAACTGTGGGCAGCGGTCTTTACTTCTTCGAAGTCCGCGCAGATAAATACAGAACACTTAAGAAGATGATGCTGTTGAAATAATCTGCCTGAAAGAATTGTTCATTTACAGCGGCGGGCCTCTTGGCCCGTCGCTTTTAATTTGAGCCGTTCCCCGGTTTTAACCCCTATGGCGGAATTTATTAAAATGAAAACGTTTTTCTATCTTGTAACAGAAGTGTCAAACCGGGTCCATATTTTATTTTGAATCTAAAATAAGGAAGGAAAAATTTATGCGAAAATTTACAGTTATTATAATGATGCTGGTGTTTTGCGGCTGGGCAGTTGCACAGACACCCATATTTGAAGATAATTTCGATTATCCTGCCGGTACCAATCTCACAGATTATGACTGGACGGCCCATAGCGGCGGCGGCAACAATCCCATTCAGGTGGTCTCCCCCGGCCTCAGTTACAGTGGCTATCCGCTTGCCGGTATCGGGAACGCCGCTGCAATGCCCCGGGTATCCGGCAGTGCGGAGGATGTGAGCCGCCAGTTTCCGGCACAAACCACCGACAGTGTTTATGCGGCGTTTATGGTTGAAGTTACCGATTTAACGGAAGGTCTGGAATATTTTTTCCACCTTGGTGCAACCAATATCAGCGGGGCAAATTTTCGCGGCCGGGTATTTGTTGTGGGAGATACAGCCACTAATACGGTATCGTTTGGTGTCTCCAAATCTTCATCCAGTAGCGATGTAGTGTTAACACCGGCGGTTTACCAGCCCAATACGGTCTATCTTGTAGTTATGAAATACAAATTTAATCCCGGCACCACCTCTGATGATGAAGTCAGTTTGTGGGTGAACCCGGATATTTCCGGAACGGAACCGGCCCCGGACATTACTCAGACGGACACCGGCAATGATGCCTCCGAACTGGGATCCGTGGCATTGCGGCAGGATTCGGATGCTTCCGGGCTGATCATTGACGGCATCCGGGTGGCGACCTCCTGGGAAGCACTGCGGGCTCCTGCAGGCGCCAGTCCGCCTGTTATCAGCGATGTACTTTATGAACCGTTCCCGGCTAATCAGCCCATAACCGTTACTGCCGTCGCCACCGCAGGAGGTGGATTGCCGGATTCTGTATTCCTTTATTATTACACTGATTTAAATCTTGCCACATTGGATTCTGTGCAAATGCAACCCAGCGGAGGTGATTTGTACAGTGCGACTATTCCGGGGCTGCCTAATGCCACCAGTCTCACCTACGAAATAACTGCCTGGGCGAGTGGAATGGAAGTTTCCAGTCCGCAGTATCAGGTGATAACGGGTGTACCGGACCTGCTGCTGTTCCATTCCATGCAGGACAGCAACGGCGTACCGCTTTATATCGATCATCTGGCACGGCTGCGGGGCGTGGTGAATGTTGCCAGCGGTGTATTTACCGATCAGCGATACGATTTTTTCATTCAGGATGGCACCGGCGGAATCAATGTCTTCTCCTTTGATCCGCCTACTCCTCAGTATAACGAGGGCGACAGCCTGGAATTAGTAGGTGAAATCGGGCAATTTAACGGGAAAGTGGAAATCCTGAACTGGGATGCCACTGTAATCAGCACCGGAAATCCGGTGAATGCGGTTGATGTGGATATTGCCGATTTGAGTGAACTCTACGAAGGCCGTCTGATAACGATTGACAACGTGATGCCGGCGGCGGGCAGCGGACCCTGGTACAGTAATCCGCCCGATACCAGTTTTAATTTTATCATTACTGACGGCACCGGTGATTTACTGCTGCGGGTGGAAGGCGCCACCAATATCGGCGGCAATCCCGAGCCCGGCTGGCCGGTAAGGGTAAGCGGGATTTACAGCCAGTACGATTTTTCAACTCCGTATACTTCCGGCTATCAGTTGTTGCCGCGCCGTTATTCGGATTTCCAGGAAGCCGGAACGACTATTACACAGGACATACTGCAGAGCTGGAATCTGCTGGGCCTGCCGGTGGAGGTGCAGGATGCCTATTACAAGAATCTTTATCCCAATGCTATTGACGGAACACTGTTCAGTTGGGACGGCAGCTACCAGCAGGTGGATACCCTTCAAATGGGTGAAGGCTATTGGCTGCGCTTTCCGGCGCCGGAAACGGTTCAGGTCAGCGGCACTGCGGTAAATTCGGTCACTCTGGACCTGATTCCGGTCTGGAACCTGATCAGCGGACCGACCTGCAAAGTGGCAGCCAGTGATG
>JBAPTX010000344.1:0-11542 GCA_049282375.1 Calditrichia bacterium | reverse complement strand
CAGCCCCAGTCCCATAAAAGATTTTTTTCTGAGAATCTTTTCCCTGTTAAATCCGATCCCGTCATCTTCAATTTCCAGATTGATATAGCCGTTTTCCTGTTTCAGCGAAACGGATACCAGGTTGGCTTTACTGTGTTTGGCCGTATTATTCAATGCTTCCTGAATAATTCTGAAAATGACCAGTTTAATGGGCGGGGGAATTTCTTCCTCCTGAATCCGCAAATGATCATCCACTTCAATATGGTTGTAAATACTCTGAAATTCCTCGATAAACCATTCGATGGTGGAAAGCAAACCAAAGTTATCCAAAATCGGCGGACGTAAATTCTGCTGAATGCGTTGCACTTCTTCAATGGTGTCGCTGGTTTTATCGGCCAGGTTGTGCAGCACATTTTCGAAGTCGATGGATTTGCCGCTGCTAAGCTGTGCAAGGCTTTTTTCTGCAGTAAATTTAATTGCGACAAGCGACTGGCCGATGCTGTCATGAATTTCCTGAGCCACCCGTTTTCTCTCGTTTTCCTGTGCCGAAATAATTTTTGAATTCAGTTCCTTCAGGCGTTGTTCGGATTCGCGGATTGCCTGCTCCTGCCGGATTATCTGGGTAATATCCTCATTCACCACCACTGCAGCCCGGAATTCCCCCTGCTCATCATGTACGGGAACGGCGGAATGAATCACCACTTTTCGGTGATTTTCAAATGTTTCAATTTCCAGCATCTGTCCGATACTGCGTTTGCCCTCCGAAACTGCCTGAAAGAGTGCGTTTTCTGTATTTTCCAGTTTGCGCCCGGTTTCCGCCCAAAAAGATTTATAGGTGTTATAATCTTCCTTACCCACATAGCGAACACCGTCCCACAAAGCAACGGCGGCACGGTTGGCCGAAATTATTTTCCCATCGCGGTCGGTAATCCACACACCGACCGGAAGCACTTCCAGAATATTTGTAAGAAGCTGCTCCTTTTCCTGCAGCTCCTGTTCGATTTTTTTCCGTTTGGTAATATCCAGCCCGATGGCAAGAACCGACTGGTCTGATAACCTCGCATAACACCAGGAAGTAAGTATTGTCCCATCTTTGGTGAAGAGGGGATAATCGCTCCATTGCATTTCTCCCGAATTCAGATGGTCTGTAACCCTTTGACGCACTAATTTGTCAGGATAGCAGGCAGAAATAAAGTCGGAAAAGGCTTTTATGTCCTGCTCCAGATCCAGCTTTTTAACTTCATTATTTACCCATTTAATATGGCCTTCCGCATCAATCAGGATCAGCATCAGCGGGATGTTGTCAATAATGGTCTGCAGAAGTTCTTTTTGTCTTTTCAGGGAAACTTCTGCCCCTTTACGTTCCACAGCGTAACGGATGGACCGTTCCAGCAATGGTGGGGTAATCTGGTCCTTCACCAGAAAATCGGAGGCGCCGACTTTCATGGCCTGATAATCCAGCTCGAGAGTTTCCTGGCCGGTAAGAAAAATTATAGGTTTTTCCTGTTTATTACGGCGGGCCTCCTGCAACAGCTCTATGCCGTTACGCCCGTCAAAACCATCCAACCGATAATCCAGCAGAAAAACATCATGTTTATCTTCTTTTAATTTCTTCAGTCCATCCTCGAAGGTGTTTACCCATTCCAGCTTAAACCGTCTATGACTGAAATCCTGGAACATGTCCCGGACGATTACATAATCGTCTTCATCATCATCGATCAGCAGAATTTTCAAAGTTTTATGTTCCATTTTAAAGCTCCTAACTCAGGGGAAGCTCCACCACCTGAAGCCAGTATTTGTTTAACATTTTTACCATTTCCACTAAAGATTTAAATGAGTGGGGCTTTGTTATAAAAGAATTTGCACCGGAAGCATAGGAATTCTGGATATCGGAATCTGCCCTGGAAGTGGTAATAACCACCAGCGGAATACTTTTAAAATTATCATCGGTTTTAATAAGCCTAAGTGCTTCCCGCCCGTCAATTTTAGGCATGTTTAAATCCAGCAGGATCAGGCCCGGCCGCGGAGCCAGGTGAGGATCACTGAACTCGCCCTCCTGTCGCAAAAAAGCCAGCAATTCCTCCCCATCCGATACAAAATACAGCTTGTTGAGAATATTTGCCTCCTCAAAGGCATCCTTTATTAACTGCCTGTCGTCAGGGTCATCTTCGGCAATTAAAAAGGGGATTGGTGAATAATTATGGGTCATATTAGGTCTCCTTGCTGGACTTGTTTAACAGGAAGATTAACGGTAAAAACTGCCCCTTCTCCCCTTTTACTTGTTGCAGTGATTGTGCCGTTATGGCGTTCAACAATCTTGCGGCAAATTGCCAATCCGATACCAGTGCCTTCAAAGCTCTGGCGGGAATGCAGTCTCTGAAACGGTGCAAATATCTTTTCTGAAAACTTCTGTTCGAAGCCAATCCCGTTATCACGTATTTCCACCGAGCAGTACTGCCTGTTTAAAAAAGGTCCCTTTTTGTTATTCCCGTTAAAAAGACTGCTGCTGACCGTCACCTCCGGCGGGATACCGGGCCGGTTGAACTTTAAAGAATTACTGATCAGATTTTGAAATAGCTGAATGATTTGATTGGGTTCGGCTTCAACGGAGTGCAATTTGCCGAAGCGGACTTTTCCGCCGGTAGCTTCTATCTGGCTCTCCAGTTGGGATAAAACTTCCGCCATAACAGTGTTCAGGTTGGTCCGGACAAACGGTTTTGCGTGTGTGGTAATCCTGGAATAATCCAGCAATGCATTGATTTGTTCGCGCATGCGCCGGGCAGCATTGGTCATCCTGTTCAGATAATCCTGGCCGGTTTCCTCCAGTTTATTTCCATATTTTTGAACCAGACGGTCTCCGAAAGACTGTATCTTCCGCAGCGGTTCCTGCAGGTCATGAGAGGCCATAAAGGCAAAATCTTCCAGCATTTTATTGCTGATTTCCAGTTTTCGGGTATGGATTTTCAATTGTTCTTCAGTTCTGCGCCTTTCCAGTATTTCTTCCTGCAGAGTCTCATTTGTGAGAACTAACTCCCGGGTCCGTTCCTGAATACGCTCTTCCAGTTCCGAATTAATCCTCCGGACCGCCTCTTCCGCTTTTTTGCGGATACTGATATCCACATTTACCGCTACTGCTCCGTTTATATTCCCATTGGCGTCATAAATAGGTACTGCATAATTCAGAATGGTTTTTCTCTTTCCGCTGCCGGTCTCAATTTCAATTTCTTCCGCAGTGGATACCTCCCCCCTGGTAAGGGCCCGGGCAATCCCCCAGTCTTCGCTCCCGATCCGCTTACCGGTATCCGACCACCACGCCTTAAATACCGGCCCATAATCCTGCATATCTAAAGAATCATTAATTTGAAATTCCCAAATTTTTTCGGCAGAAGGGTTGCTGAGCACAATATGACCTTCCTTGTCAGCAAGATATAAAGCCATGGGGATAACATCCAGAATCGCTCTCATACGGCGGTGCTCATGGTCCAGCTTTTCCACCAGATCCTGCATTTTCCTTTCCGCTGCTTTGCGGCTGGTAATATCCCGCTCTACCGTGGAAAAGGCGACAATTTTCCCCTGTTTATTTTTAATAGGTGAAATCGTCAGTGAAATATTAACGATCCTTCCATCCTTACAAATCCGCACGGTTTCAAACTGCTCAAGTTTTTTACCGGTAAGTATACTGTTTAAAATATATTCATGCTCGCTGATGCGGTCCGGCGGAAAAATGAGAGTGATGTGTTTCCCGACAGCTTCTTCCGCGGTATATCCGTAAATCCGCTCCGCTCCATAATTCCAACTGGTGATAACGCCTTCCAGCGTTTTACCCACAATGCCATCCAGGGTGGAATCAACAATAGCGGCCAGCCGCTGGCGTTCTTCCTCGAGTTGCTTTCTGTCGGTGATATCTTCCTTTACTTCAACAAAATGTGTTATTTTTCCGCCGGGTTCCACTACCGGCGCAATGGAAATATCTTCCCAGTACAATTCCCCGGATTTTTTCTTGTTTAAAAGCTCTCCATTCCAGATCTGCCCGCTCCGGATCGTTCGCCAAAGGGAATCATAAACTTCCCCCGGAGTGGTGCCGGATTTCAATATACCGGGTTTCTTCCCCAGCACTTCCTCCGAAGAGTAACCGGAAGTTTCACAATATTTGGGATTAACATACTGAATTCTTCCCTCAGCATCAGCAATCATAACCGCTACCGGATTCTGTTCCACGGCCATAACCAGCTTGCGCAATTCCTCTTCGGCTTCCTTCTTTTCAGTAACATCCAGCCAGGTCACAATCAACCCGTCAAATAATCTGGCCACACTGATATCATAAAACCTTTTTTTATCTTCATTAAACGGCCATCCGCAGTATGGAACCGCCATCTCCATGCGGGATGCACTTTTCTGCATCACCTGCTTAAAAATCTGCCGTAAATTTTCCTGCGATTCTGTAAATGGCGGCTGAAAAAAGGGTTTCCCTATAATTCCCTGCGGGTCCTTCTTTATTGTCTTTTCTGCAGCATTGTTAAGGTATTGAAAGCTGAAATTAATTTTATCACCGTCTTCACATCCCGGCATTTCCTTCAGGATGCAAAAAGGAGTTATTAGGCTTTCAATAGAAGTGCGGAACTGCTTTTCGCTCTGCTTAAGTTCCATTTCCTGGTGGCGGATCCGGGTAATATCAATAAAATTTACATATGCCATGTAAGGGTGTTCAGCATTTTCCCTGAACAATGGAATGGCACTGACATTCAGCCAGCGATGATCTTTATCCACCGGGTTATAGACACCCAGCAGCATATTCTCCACTTTTTGGCCGCTGCTAAGGGCAATCTGAACCGGGAATTCCTCCGGCTTCATTTCCGAACCATCCACTTTATGAACCACCCTGGGCCATTTTTGGGTGAACATGTCCTTGATTTCTGAAAATGACCTGCCAAGAATTTCGCTGGCGGCGGGATTTGCAGAGATATAATTTCCATCCGCATCTACAAAAATAACTCCGTGCAGCATGGTGGAAAACAGCACATGGTAACGTTCTTCCGATTCCCAGATTTGATCTTCAATTGCTTTAAATGCATCAATAGCGGTACAAATGCTGATCCATTTCACCGGGCGGTTCTGCGGATCAAATAAAAGGCTGCTGTGCTGGATGAATTGCTGGTAGATGCCCTGTTTATTTTTCAGACGATATTCAACTTTAAACGCCTTTTTACTTTTTGCAGCTTTATTCCAGAATTTTTCCAGGTTTGGGCGCTCATCAGGGTGCACTTTCTGCAGCCATTTTTTGCCCGCTGCACCGGCAGGTCCTAAACCGGTAATTGCATAAAAAAAATCATTAAAGAATTCCGCCTCCCCCGATAAATCACTCAAATAAACAAAGCCGGGAATAGTATGGCTCATGATATTAAACAAAAGGGACCGGTTTTCCCCCCTTTCCGCCAAATCCTGGCTGCCGGCGGGAACTGATACCGCACTGCCGGGGGAAACGTTTAACCCGCTTACCGCGATCATCACTTCTGTATCACTCAGCGGCAGGCCGGAAAGCTGCACCGGTAATACAGCATCGGAAGTGGTCAACTGCAAACGGATGTTTTCCGCATCCCCGGCATTCCACAAATTTTTCAGAAATTCTGCTAATAAGGGTTTATCTTCCAAAGAAACATAACGACTGAATGCAATATTTATTAATTGCTCTTTTTCCGACTGGAGCATTCTGCAGCCGGCTGCATTTACCCGGCGGATATGCTGCTGTTTATCCAGCACAAACATACCGGCCGGTGCCAACTCATAATCATTTTCCTTAATTTTATCGGGTCCGGCATGTTTATTATTGATAATGGGTTTACCCATCTTATCTCCAGAGTTTAAAGAACGTCCGTGCATTCTTTATCAATTTTATACCGCTTAATATAGGATATACCCCCGGGTGTTGCTATCAGACTTTAAGGTTCCGGCGGGTTAAAGAACATTCCAGCCAAAGGCAGCGCCTCTTATCCAGAAAACTACTAAGGTTTGACTCCATTCAATAAGTCGAATTGCCCCGTAACTGAGTAGCGGCAGTACGATAAAACGTCAGAATATAATACTTTCAGGAAACAAAGTTCCAGGCTCATTTCATTTACAGCAACTGCAGCCATTCGTATGAAATAATATCAGTTTTTAAAATTACAAAGGTCCCGTCGCAGAGCAAAAATTGTAGTCAAAAAATTGACATCGGGAATCAGGTGAAACTACATGACAAATGGAACTGATACGATTTTATTTTTTTTATCTTTTTGTTATAATCATATTGAATTTAATAGAATGATGCCTTATGAATATCTTAATCCTGGATGAACTTTCCCTAGCATCCGCCATTTTATCCCAAAAACTGGCAGATCAGTACATCATAGATGTAGAAGAGGAGTATCAATCCGGAAAGGATTCTTTTGCCGGATCCGGTTACGAGCTGGTGATTCTTGGAATAAAACATTTAACACCCGAAGTGCTGGATTTGGTTAAAATATTGAAGGAAGAACCGGCTGCTCCGGGAATAATTGTGTTTTCATACAATAAACAGAAAGATGAGCGCATGGCCCTGCTGGATGCCGGCGCCGATTTCTACTTTTCCCATTCCTGGGAGATACACCGTATTCCGGAGCTTGTCAATGTAATTAATTTCGTGTATCAGAATAAACGGATTCCCGCTGGCAGTGATGCCGGGGAGGATGGAATCCAGAAATCCGGACGGCGTTTCGTGAGAGCCAACCACTAACCGGCGGTTTCAAATGGTCATATCATCATTTCAAAAAAGACTGCTGTTTGTAAACATTTTCTTGTTTGTCACCTTACTGGTAACAATGGTTGTTTTAGGCTTAACTTATATACTGATTTACTTCTAATATGAAGGAGAGTTGTCATTCAACGTTTACTGCCATGGAAAATTAAAAATAATGCGGCCTGTCTGAGTATTGAGGTCCAGAATCTTACTGATAATGCCGTTTTTATAACCACTGAATCAACAGGTAATACCGTTTACATTCTGCAGCCGCGCGAGAAGAAATCCTGTACATTTCCCCAACCGAAATCTTCGCATCTGATTGCTTACCGTGCATCTGATATGAACCCGCTGACAAACCTTAGTTTACTCGGGAAAAAATATCTCGAAAATAGCACCACCTGGGAATTACGCTGAGTGCGGAAAGGAGCTGATATATGTTACTTTCGGACTATAAACTGGCAGTTAAACTGCTGCCCCTGCTGGTGATCTGCCTGTCCACCATTATTATATCCGTTTATTTAAATGACGGCCTTTTATTTGCCACATTTGGATTCTGGCCTGTTTACCGGCATCAGAAGCCCCTGCTCCCTTCCGATAAAAACCGGTGGTAGCTTTACCCTCTTTACAATTCATTTCCTGAAAAGATTTAAGCTGTGCGCCCGGTTTTCTGTATTCGGGATTGCCGCCCTTCATCATATACTGTTTAGATTATTTATTCCAGGAAAAAGCAACAGCTCCACCCCTGTTAAAAATAGACCCGGAAGGAGCTGTAAATTGTATCAGGATAACTTCCAAATTCGGATTTGAGTTGCCGTCCAGCCGGTGCAGTTCCCAAACCGATAAATGCACCTCCGGCAAGATAAATATTTTCTGCAATATTATATTCAACAGAGGGCGCAAAATAAAAAGAACCGTCCGGAACATTCCAGATGGCCTGCAGAAAGGTGCCCAGCAGCGGTGTTGCCTGATATGAAATTCCCGGCATCAGATAATGGCTGCCCAGCAGGTAAACAGCGCCTTGCCGATAAGCGGTTTTACTGAAATTTTTCAGATAATATTCCGGCCGGTTTTCTCCGGCGCCATTATAATGATATTCCATAAAACCGTAAATTTCCCCGGTGAAACTGTAATCCGCACCAATGCTCAGGCGCAAATAGCCGTCCGGCCTGTTCGCGCTTCCGGTAAAAGTTTCCGGAAAAACATACGCGGTTTCCAGCCAACTGCCTGCCCCGCCGATTGATCTGGCAAGATCAAGGCCTATCAACAGGTTTTCCCGGAATTCCATGGCCAAAAATGCAACATCATTTTGTTTAACATAAAAGCGGCTTCTGATGAATACTGCGCTGTTCCGCCATTGAAAATCACTGCCCGGCAGATACCCGAAATCCAGCTCGGATAGCATTCCCAGCGGAATTCTCACCCGCAGCGCATCCACTCCGCGCCGTTCCTCCTGATCCAGTTCATCAAAAGCATACGGCGCAATGACATCAGTAGGATTAATAACCCGCGCACTGCCCCAGGCAACCGCCTGCCGCCCCAGATAAACATCCGCAAATGCAAGCCGCCACTGCATAAAAAGCCGGTCCAGATTCTGCGATATGCCGAAACTGTTCTGCTGTTTTTTACCGGCGGGATAAAGCCGCGACTGCAAATCATCCACCCGGTATGCCCCGCTTTCGATTTCATTAAAAAAAATAGAGTTGTCGAACAAAAGCGGGTCCTGTATGCGGATTACCGGCTGATAGGCTGCATGGAAGGATAAATTTTGATGGAAACTAAAATCCGCCTGCAGACGCAGCCGGTTGTAAACAGCGCCAAAATCCTGCTGTTGAAGCCCCGCCGTACTGCTGCCGGACGGCAGGTGGAGAAAAAGCGAAAAATTTTTGTAGTAACCGCCAAAAGATAAGCGGTCGGCGGCAGTCAGTGTCATAGGGAGAAATAAAACAGCAAAAAAGAAAGTTCGCAGCTTCATTTATCATTCCGGGTATGGTCGCTTTCCACCTGTCCGTCTTTGAGGGTAATCAGGCGCAGTGCCCTCTCCATTACCATCTGGTCGTGGGTGGAGAACAGAAAGGTCATGCCGGTTTTCCGATTCAGTTGGCGCATCATGTCCAGCAAACCGGCACCGGTTTCGGAATCCAGATTGGCAGTGGGCTCATCCGCCAGAATCAGCGCCGGACGGGAAACCATGGCGCGGGCAATGGCCACCCGCTGCTGCTGTCCGCCGGATAATTGTGTCGGACGCCTGTCCGCATAGCCATCCAGCCCGACCATTTTTAGGATGTCCATCACCCGTTGATGCCGCTCTTCTTTGGAGACCCCCTGCAGCAGCATGATGTATTCCACATTTTCTTCCACGGTCAGCACCGGGATAAGATTATATGCCTGGAAAATAAAACCCAGATTATCCCGCCGGAAATCAGACATCTCCTTTCCGCTCATTTCGGAAAGCGCTTTGCCGGCCAGCCAGACTTTTCCCGCAGTAGGCGTATCCAGGCTGGAAATCAGATTCAGAAAAGTGCTTTTCCCGGAACCGGAAGGGCCCACAATTGCAGTAAATTCACCGGGATTAATGATCAGCGAAATGCCGCGAACCGCCTCCACCGGCACCCCGTTATCCGAGTAGGTTTTTTTTACATTCTCAGTAACGATAACCGCATCACCGGAAGAAGATCCGGCGGAGGTGCTGACCTGCTGTTCAAACTGCTGATTTTGCATACAGATTCTCCAGTTCCTGCTAAAAACTTTTACGCATGGCTTCGGCCGGTTTCATTTTAGCGGCATACCAGGCCGGATAAATACCGGCAACTAATGTAAAAATGAATACCCAGAAAGGATATTCCACGTACTGCCGGAGCTGCATCACCGGATACAGCAGTTCCCGGAAGGTGACCCCGCTGAATTCGATACCGGTATAATCAATACCGGTGTAATCAATTCCTATTTGAGCAACGATATAGGTGGCGGCAAATCCCAGAACATTTCCCAGTAAAATGCTGAGCAGAGCCAGCGCACCGGCTTCGAAAATGATCAGGCGCCCCAGATGGAAAGGCCGGGTGCCGACTGCCCGCAGCACTCCGAATTCAAACATGCGCTCGTGAATGGACATGAACAGCGTGTTGATGATTCCCAGCGCCACTACGCCGAAAAGTATCAGTCCGGTAATGTAGGTGCTGAACTGCGACAGCTCAAATACAGCCTCCAGCTCCGGCATCAGAGAATTCCAGCCGAGCGCTTCGTTGCCGTTACTGGAGTATTCCTGCCAGAACGACGCTTTTTTATCCCGTCCCAATCCCGCCTTTTTAAATTTGAGGGCGATCTCGTGCACAGCTTGCGGCCCCAGCCCCAGCATCCGGCGGGCTTTCTCCAGCTGGATAAAGGCAAGCCCTAAATCCATTTCGGTAACATTAAAATGATAAATTCCCGAGACGCGGAACATTTCCTGCGAGAGATCACCGCTCTCCGCCTGGGCAAGGGTCACCACCACCCGGTCCCCCAGTTCAACTTCCAGAATATCGGCCAGTTCGCTGCCAATCAGAATTTCACGGCTGCTCCCGCCCTCGAAATAATCTCCCTGCTGCAGGGCCTCATCAATCTGGGAAAGCTCTTTTTCAGCAGAAGGGTTGATGCCCACAATATTTACAGAATTGATATTGGAAGGGGATGAAATCATCCCGAAAGACATCACCCGTTCGGCAAAGGCGCTGACCCGCGGATCGGCCTGCAGCCGGCTGACCACTTCCCGCGGACTGTTAATCGTCAGTTCCACATCCTGCGCTTCACGGTATCCGCTGCGGTGAATCTGCCCTTCTCCCATAAAGGAAGCAGTGGCGGAATGTATCATATTCCGCTCCATGCCGATCATCAGCGCATCCACGAAGATGAGGGAAGCAAGCCCCAGCCCGATGGCAATTCCGGCAATGATGGTGCGCCGTTTATTGCGGAAAATATTCCGCCAGGCCATTTTGATGAACATAAAAAGTTTTGTCCTTCAATCTTTAATCTTAATCTTTAATCCCGTCATTAATGCATCCGCATCGCTTTTGCCGGTTCTGTCCGGGCGGCTTTAAGGGCAGGGAAAAGACTGATCAGTGCGGCGGAAAACAGAATGGTAACAGCGGGAATGGCAAAACTGCGGAAATTGATTTCGGTGTACATGGTGGTGAATTCCATTCCGCCATAGGTAAAGGACTGCGGCAGGGTAATGCCGTAGCGGGAAAAAATGTAATTGACAATCAGGCTCAAAATAGCGCCGATAAAAATACTGCACAGCGCCAGAATGGAAACCTCATACAGCACCAATCCGAAAATTCCTGCCGGCTGGGTGCCCACGGCTTTTAGCAGGCCGTATTCCCGGCGGCGCTCCAGCACAGACATCAGAACCGTATTCAGGACGCCAACCGCCACAATCAGAACAATGATAAAAAGTGAAATCCACATGCCCTGCTTATCCGCCTGCATCGCCTGGTAAAAACTGCTGGCAAATACCTGCCAGGGCACAACCTCCAGTTCATCATTATTCAGTGCCTGCCGGATTTTTTCCGTAACCGCCGGAACCGACTTTAAATGCTGCACCACCACCGCAATTTCATGCACCCGGTTTTCCAGAACCAGAAGCTGCTGAGCCGTCTGCAGCGGCAGATAAAAAGCAAGCCGGTCGCTCATCTGATTTCCGCTTTCCACAATGCCGGTGATGCGATAAATATCGTTGGCAATGGAGCCGTCCGCCCCCTGACTGACCACCACTACCGAATCGCCCGCATCCGCTTTCAGAACTTCCGCCAGACCTTTACCCAGCATGGCTTCCTG
>JBAPTX010000343.1:0-2534 GCA_049282375.1 Calditrichia bacterium | reverse complement strand
TTCTAAAGAAGGTCTGTTCCTTGTTCCAGTAAATGTGTGGCAAAACTGTGCGGCAGCATGTCGGATTCCCGCCGCTTAGCGGTAAATGGTGGAGACATAGGGGCCGCTCAGGAAATCATCCGGTTTTATGCTGCTCTGCCGCACAATCCCCCGGTAGTCGCCTTCCAGCAGCAGGCGGGCGGATTCCACCAGCCCGGCGGCTGTGGTGGACTGGATGGCGCGAAGCTGCTTGCCGTTGATGATGACCGGACGAATGAAATAGGTTTTTTCCAGTATGCGCAGGACATTCTCGCTATCCCGCCCGATCACCGAAGCGTAAATCACCACAATATCATCCTCCGCATGGGGCACCATTTCCTCCATCTTTAACTGCAATTGGTGAACACGGTCCTCCCCATAGGGAATCTGGCGCAGCACGCTTTCCACCCACTGGTAGTGCCCGGGATAGCGCAGTGTTTTATATGCGAGATAACGGGTTTTTCCCGCCAGCGCATCCGGCAGGTCGGCGGCCCCGCCGGAGGTCAGGTCTTCTTCAAACTCGATGCCGTTGAGCAGGACCCGGGAGCGCCCGGTCAGCGAAGCAAAATTGGTTTTGCGGTAATCGTGAATAACCGTGGCCGGTTTCACATAAAGCGTTGCCACCCCCACCGGGCTCCAGGTGAATCCGTAATAAATAGGCGGGATGGCATTCTGGGTCAGCGCCCCCACTTTCATGTTCACCGAATAAACTTTATCTACCTTATTCTGGCGGCAGAATTTCTGAAAAAGCCCGTTCGCCAGCACGTTAATAAACCCGGGCGCCAGGCCGGTCTGCAGCACAAACCCTTTTTCCGCATCGCGGGCAATATCCATGACTTCTTCGGTTTCGCGCACGTACTCGGTCAGGTTGGCGTAATGGATATTGTGGGATTTGGCCAGCCGGGCGATGCGCGGCGCCTGATTTCCGGGAAGGCAGTCCAGCACAATATCCGCCTGAGAAAGGTACTCATCAAATATGCGGTCCGTCCCTTCCACCGGCATCGTGAACGGCTTGACCAGCCCCCTTTTCACCGACCCTTCCTGAATCCAGCGGGCCGCGTCCGCGGCGGCTTTGGCATTCACATCCCCCAGAAACAGGTCCACTTCAAAATGATCAATTTCCCGCAATAACAATCCTGCCGCACGCCCGATACCGCCGGTACCGGCTATCACCACCACCTTTTTGCTCATTTCCACAAGATCTCCTTTAATTTCGCTTACGGTTATTTCTCGGCCGTTGCTTCGGACCCCATCGGCTCCCACTCGGCAAAGGTTTCCACATTCACCTGCAGTTGCGGATCGGTCCGGTAGGTTTCATAAGAGTTGTAATACCAGCCCATGTAGCGGGAATCCCCTGCCCCGCGGGTGGTAATCAGAAAACGGTTGGACAGGTGACCGATGTTCATGGCCTGCAGCCGCGGCAAGTCCTTGTCGCCGCCCTGGGGATCGATGGGAATCCAGCCGTAGCTGGGCAGGTAAACTTCCGGCCAGCGGTGGAACACATCATCCAGGCTGGCATCGTCCCCGCGCACCACAATACTGCCCACGTAGCGCGCCGGCAGACCGGCGGCCCGGCACAGCGCAATAAAACTGAAGGTGTATTCCGAGCAGGAACCGGTTCCCCGCTGCAGGACCACCGGCGCCACATTCCAGCCGCCCTCCAGCTTGTATTCCAGCGTTTTACCTACATAATTGAAAATTTTGCGCGCCATCCAGTAGGGATTGGTTTCATCCCCCACAATTTCAGCGGCTTTTTTCTGAATGAATTCATCTTCCAGTTGATACTTGCTGCCATTGGCGGTGTAGGTTTTGCGGATCTCCTCCGGAATGTCCTGCAGGGTGCCGCAGCGGTCCGGAAAGATGTAGTAGTGAATATCGGAGATTTGCGTCTCCACAATCATCCGGGTCTGCCGGACTTTGCCGGCCGGAATATCCTGATATGAAAAATGGGCAAAGGGCTGATCCCAGCGGTCCTGCACGTTCTGATAATTGTCCGGAGCAAAATCAATATTCAGAATTTCCTGCTGGGGCAGTTTTTCCGGGATGGCCAGGTAAACATCCAACTGCTGAATCTGCCCGTCACCGTAAGCCTTCACTTCGTGGATCAGGGTGACCCGGGCGTTGCGGGGATTTTCCAGGCTGTAAAGCTCGTCATCCTGCCGCACCAGTTTGTAAATGCGGTCGTTCTGATAATCCACATTCCACAAATATTTGCCGTCCCAGGCCAGCCCGCGGGGATAAGGCCCGGCGGACTTGACAATCAGGACAACTTCCCCTTTTTCGGGATCGAACATGTACAGCTCGTCCTGTATGCGGTCGGCGCACCACAGGTAGGTTCCGTCAAAAGTCAGCCCCTGCGGATATTTGGCCGGCGCGGAAATGGTTTTAACCGCGGTGCCGTCGCTCAAATCCAGTTTCATGATTTCATCACTGCGGGGATCGCTCACCCACAAAGTGCTGCCGTCCCAGGCAAGCCCCTCGGGACTGCTACCGGGCGCATCCAGCACCTGTAACAC
>JBAPTX010000342.1:0-3059 GCA_049282375.1 Calditrichia bacterium | reverse complement strand
CACTTCTTTTTGCAGGTCGCCGGCGGTTCCGGTCAGGGTGTATTGTTTGCCGCTGCCAATTTCATCCTGAACGGAAGTTTCGCTTTGGTTGTGAAATTTAAAATCGGTGATATCGTCTCCCGAAACCGTCAGATACTCACTGGGGGTATACTCGCCGAGTTGAGTTAGGTGATTACTGAAATTTGCAGCTACCCGGCTGTGCATATTTTCATCGAAATGCAGTGCAATGTTTTTTCCCTGCAATTTTACGGCGCTGTCATGATCATCTCCGCAGGAAAAAAACCAGCCAACTTGCAGCAATAGAAATACCGTTACCAGATAAATTAATTTTCCGTTGATTCTCATAAAAGCCTCCTGATTCTTAAAGGTTTAGCTGCATATTCAATATCGATCCGGCCAATAATCAATTGCTTTGCCCATTACCGTCTCCACGCCATCGGCAGATTTGATTGTCGCGACCAGGCGCAGTTCCGGCTGGATATCTCCCCAGACGGAGACAGAAAGCGGTTTTTTGCTGAATATTTGAAGTGGCAACTGCTTTGTAAAATCTGCCGGCAGTCTTACTTTTACGGGTTCCATGCGGTATATTTTTTCGGATTCCGGCGTCAGTGCAATTTCGCAGTCAACGGGATGCCTGTTCTGCAGAGGGTGTAACTGCAGGCTGGCTGTGGCCGGCAATTCAGCCAGAGGAATCTGCCCCAGGGTAAATGAAATCGCCCGGGCAAACATGGAGACCATGTCCAGCTTCTCCTGCGGTTTTACCAGTTGTAAGTAATCATCGGCGTATCCTGTGGCTGTTTTGGTAATGGAGATATGATCCAGTTCAGAACCATCCATTTTATAAGCAGTCAGGTTCAGTTTATTTGAAGAGACCTGTACTTTCACAAAATGATGTACCGAACGGGAGACTGCCAGAAAAGAACTGGGCACCACATCATATAATCCGGCGCCGGCGCCGCCGGTGGTAATATAGGTTACCGGCCAGCTTCCGCCTTCATCGGAGGGCCGCACCGGATAAAAGCGTTCGTACTGGTGGGAATGCCCGGCAAATACAAGGTCAACTTTAGTATCGCGGAATAGCTGCGGCCAGAGCGGACTGCCCCAGTTGGAGCGATGCCCGCCTAAATTATAGGGGGGCCGGTGCATATAAACTACCGTCCAGGAGGAGGTATTGTTTTTCATATCTTTTTTGAACCAGTCAATCATTTCCTGACTCTCCGGGTGACGGTAATCGAGCGCTATAAAATGAACCGGCCCATACTCATATGAAAACCACTGTTTCTGCAGCGGTTCGTCATTCAATAAAAAGTGGCGGAACAGCTCTCCATTATCGTCATCGCCTTCGTGGTCGCCTAAAGCGGAAATGAACGGGACACGTGCAATCAGGTCGGCAGCGGGATAAAAATAAAAATCAGTCCACTCCTGCTTATCGCCGCCGTTTGCCACAAGGTCCCCCATGCTGATAATCAAATCCGGCGCTGCTTTGCCGGTTTGCTGCACAATTGTGCGGAAGATTTCCGGGTTCGAGCGGCTGTCCCCCATGGCTATAAACGTAATTTCAGAATTTGCCGCAGGAGCTGTTCGGAACTGAAATGTTTTGCTTTCCGTGCCGGCCGTCTTCACCTGATAATGATAGGCCATATCCGGTTTCAAGCCGGACAGCCGGGCTTCGTAGAGATATTTTCCATCCCGGGCAGCGCGCAATTGAGCGGCTTCTGTCTGAAGAGATTCCTTATTATTCCAGAATTCGACCCGGCCCGTTTCCTGTATGTCATCTTCCCAGCGGATGGTAATCCCGTGGGGGCCGGCATTCAGCAGATAGGGGCCTTTGCTGATGGCAGCCGCCGCCGCTCCATGCAGGATAAAGAGAAGCGCTGAAAAAATAAGAATGCTATGCAAGAAGTTGAGCTTGTCCTTCGCTGCCGGAATTTTTTTGTTTAACAAAAGCTGCATTGCTTATTCTTCCCAGGCTTTTGGAAAAGTTTTTAGGGCATTCTCCCGGAAGATTTTATCGATTACTTCGGCGGGCAACTGCAGGCCGGTAAATTTATTATCCAGTTCATCCACTTTCATGCTGTCCGCAGTGGTATAATATTTCCAGTCTTCCAGCCACTTTTCATGCACCTGATTTTTGAACTCCGCGGCATCAGCCCCGGGCTCCTGGGTCATGTCTGTGGCATACAGGATACGATCCTGATAATCAATGAAAAATTGGCGCACTTTCTCGCGGTCGCGGCTGGACTGGTACTGGACCTGCCCGGAACGTGCGGCCAGGTCAACCACTGCATTGGGATAACGGTCCAGGAATTCTGCCAGTTTATCCACACTCCATTCCAGGCTCGCCAAATGCGCGCCCATGAAAACCAGATCCTGGTTTTTATCCAGCATGCTGTCACGAACCGCCATTTGCTCTTCATAGGAGGGCATTTCCGGATGCAGATACATGTGGTATTGCGGATGGTTTTTAAAATACCCTTTATCATTGTTCACGGTCATCTCTTCAATGGGGAGCCAGCAGTTTTTCGGTTCACCCTGGTGCCCGATCAGCGGAATCTGTTTTTGCTGAATATGGGCAAAAACCCGGTCAAACTGCGGATCGTCAATCATCACCAGATTGCTGTCCTGATCGCGAAAATCCATTCCGATGTTTTTCCAGACTTTTACCGCCACCGCCCCCTTTTCTATTGAGGAATCAATCCGGTTGATGGTTTTCTGCTGCCAGCCGCCGGAATCATCCCACCCGGACATACTGAAGGTGGAAGCAAATGCGACTGTTTGGGGATATTCTTTAATAAACTGAACAGAAACTTGCTGCTGTTGGTTGATCGGCGGAAAATCGGGATAATCCACATTGACGGTCAGCAATTTAAAATTATCCTGCTGCGCCTGTTCGATCATAGCAGGGGAAGGACCGTTAATGTGGACATGCGCATCAATCTTCGCCACCTTTTCAAAGTCATCCATTGAATACTGATCGCTTCCGCAGGCGAACAGCAGTATTGCGGCCAGTATTAAAACGCCGGCTGATACTCTTTTCCATTCAAAGGTCATTTTTTTCC
>JBAPTX010000341.1:0-1897 GCA_049282375.1 Calditrichia bacterium | reverse complement strand
AAAATTTCAATAGTGGTTTTATGAACCAGCGGTCCGATGACAGGAATTCTGATAATGTATTTATCTTTCAGGAATTTTCCTTTAGGCGTGCGGAAATAGTAGAACAGCCCGACCGCACTGGAAACGGAAACCAGTAAAATCAGCACCATATTATTCAACAAAAAATCACTAAACTGAAGGGTGGCTGTGGTCATTGGCGGTAAATCGCTGCCCAGTTTAAGAAACAGTTTTGCCGTTTCAGGGAAAATATAGGCCACATAAAAAACCACTGCCCCGAATAATACCAGCAGGGTAAACAGGGGCATTATCAGAGCGCTGCGCAGGTTCTTTTTGAATTCAGCCTGACGCTCTAAAAACTTTGCAGTGCTTTCGTAAATATCGGTCATGTTACCGCTTTTGGAAGCGAGGCCCAGCATGCGGGCGGAAAAACGGCCCAGGGCTCTTTCCTGCTTGGAAAAAGCTTCTTCACTGTCTTTCCCCTGCCGTAAATCATTATTGATTTCTTTAATCGCTTCTTTAAGGGTGGAATTCTGAACATCATTTACCAGTAACTGCAGCACTTCATTAAAAGGCAGCCGCTCGCGCAGCAGGTCTGCGCAAAGGCGCACAAATGTCACCACTTCCGTGGAGGGCGGCTTCAGATTCAAATTTATCAGCTTGGGCTGAATTTTAATAACTTCATACCCGAGTTTCTGCAGGGCTCTGTGGACTTCTTCGCGGGTAAATGCCTTTTGCTCCCCGGTGGTCGGTTTTTCGCCGTTGCGCTGAACCTTGTAAATAAAAGTTTTCCGCTTGCGGATTTTATTTACTTTAAGACGGTGCTGTGTGGCAAGCTTTCTGCTTTTTTTACGGGCTTCGGATATATTTTCCGCTGCAATTGTCCCCTGGATGGAGCGGCCCTGAATGGTTGTGCCTTCAAATCTGAATTCTGCCATAGATCATTTCCTGCCAAAAAAATATGCGGGGCGCATAAAACACACCCCGCATATTTGAAATAGGGTTACTTAGTTTTCAATATTGGTGTTAATACCGGCAGCAGTAACGGTTACATATGCTTTTACCGGATTGCTTCCATCATCACCGGTTTCTTTTCCACAACCCACTACATAAATCGTCTGAGTATTGGCTGTGGTAATGGTATCGGTTGCGCCGGGAACATATGCAGCACCTGAGGGGGCAGTTTCAGTTACGGAATAACTGCCATTGGCATTCCCGGTATCAATGGGAGACAAATGGAATCCCTGGAAATCCTGTGAGCCGCCGCCCAGTTCAGTGGGAGTGCGGAAGAACCGCTGCGCTTTGGCTGCATAGTTGGCCAAGTCGCTGATCATTGCCTGGCGGTTGGTGTCCACCGCGCTGCTCTGGAACATATTGACGCCCACAGCAATGGCGATTCCGACGATGATGATGCCCAATACGATGAGCAGTAATTGTTGCTGACCCATGATAAATCCTCCTTAGGATTGATGATTTGGTAATTAGTAAAATAACTTTAAGGGATTTCTTTGCTTTTTAATAATGACATCCCTGATCCCGTTTAGCATCCCTCTTAGAACAAATTCGAATGAAGTATTTACAAGGATGATGCCAAGATCAGTAACTTCAAAATAAATAAGGATTAAATCTGAAAATCCGGATTTGCGGAGGAGGTTGATTATGATCACATTTTCGCCACCTTGCCCGAATAATCCTACAGCGGGATTTTGGCAGGTGTGTTATTATTGCACAGGTGGGCGGAATATATCCCGGGGCGAATATCCGCAGGGTTGCGGACGTTCCCAATTGCCGTCACCCGCGGATTTACGCAGGAGGTCTGCTGAGTAGCAGTCCCAAAATAGCAATCAAGATAATCTATCCAATAAGCTGGAACGGGATGAGAATACAGAAAATGTGGAAT
>JBAPTX010000340.1:0-7474 GCA_049282375.1 Calditrichia bacterium | reverse complement strand
GTCCCGGGGAAATTGTTCAGGAAATTATGAATCGTTTTTCCCTTACCCCTGGCCATGAATAAGCGGTGTTATTCGGACCAGACTGCCAGTTCCATTCCGGCAGGATCACGGAAATGGAATCGCCTGCCGCCGGGGAATTCAAAAATATCACGGGTTATGGTGCCGCCGGCAGCGGTAATTTTTTCTTTAATGCTTTCCAGATCACTCGCATAAAGCACAATCAAAATATTATTTTCCGCTGAGGCATTTCCGGTACGGAAGCCCCCGGAAAGCCGCCCGTCATGGAAACTGGTATAATCCGGACCGTAGTCTGTAAACTCCCATTCAAATACTTTCTGATAAAAATGCTTAACGGTTTGCACATTTACGGTTGTAAATTCAATATAGTCAATGCGGTAATTTTTGGTACCGTTTTCCACAGTTCCTCCTTTCTTCCCTTAAGATATAATTGGTTTTAAAACAATTGGAACCTGCATTTAAGGATTTCCATTTTAGATTAGCTGGCCACCCGGATGTTTTCAGGGATAACTTACAGTTAAAGTATTATATATAAAAGTTGAAAGATCGCCGAATGGATTCAAATTCCGGAAAAATAAAAATCACTCCTGAGATTTCAATTCCTTACCGGGAGTTGGAATTATCTTTTATCCGCGCCTCGGGCCCGGGCGGGCAACATGTAAACAAAGTGTCCACTGCCGTTCAACTCCGCTATAATTTGAACAAGGCAGAATCACTGCCGGAAAATGTTCGCAGGCGTCTGCAAGAAGTTGCCGCCTCCTATTTAAGCGATGAAAATGTTATCATTATAACCGCACGGGAGCATCGTTCTCAGCACATGAACCACAAAGCAGCAGTACAGAGGCTTACCGGTTTAATCCAGAAGGCAGCCCGGCCCGGAAAAATCCGCCGCAAAACCAGACCTCCCGCTAAAGCAAAGCGAAAGCGGCTGAAAAACAAACGAAAGCGTTCTGAGATAAAAAAACTTCGCGGGCGGGTTGATGATAATGGTGAATAGCGGTTCTATGTAATACTTCTACTGAAAACCGGCACAGGATCATCCAGCGCCAGCGGCTCGCGGATCCAGAACGGTTCGGCATATTTAACACCTGCCATCCAGCCAAAGTGACGCGCCCTGAACTCCACAGATTCCATGAACCACCGGGAGGAAATGAAGGTTTGCTCCTCCGGCCATTCGGGATTATAAAACTGAGACTGATAGGCCTGCAGGGCCTTGAATTTTGTTTCATACTCGCTGCTGATGTCAATTACGAAACTGGGGGTAAACTCATATTTTGCCATATAGTACAAAATCCGGAATGGGCGATGGGGAGGAACTTCCGGCAGAACCTTTCGGACACCGGCATAAAAAGCGCCTTCGGTAATCAGGTTTCCGGCGTGGATATGATCCGGATGGCGGTCATCGGGATAGGGTGCAAAAACAAGCCGCGGCTGCAGTTCGCGAATGGTGCGGATTATTTTTTCGCGGTAAAAATCGTTCACCTGAATATGGCCGTCCGGGATGCGCAGGTTACGGCGGCTCCCCGCCTGCAGGATTTCAGCAGCCCGGGCAGATTCCTGATATCGCTGCTCCACATTTCCCCGGCTTCCGATTTCACCTTCCGTCAGATCCACGATGGCAGTACGGTAACCCAATTTATGAAGTTTAAACAGTGAACCGCCGCACCCCAATTCCACATCATCGGGATGAGCGCCAAAGGCCAGTATATCGAAATGTTCTTTTTTATTCATTTATAAAAATGAGCTCATATTTTTTCTGAGGGCTCACTTCACATAACCAGGACTACAACTCTGCAAATGCAAATTCCAGGTCAGAGGAGACCAGCTTGATTCGCGCAGCCTCTTCCCATAGGATAAAATGATTCTCCGGTACTTCATTCCAGCGGAGTTCGCCATCCACCGGTTCGGAAGCAATCAGAATTCCCTCCGGTAAACTGGCATAATGAAGGCTGCGGTTCCGCCGGAAGCCAACCACGAAATTTCCGTCAGTCAGCACAAAATTAAGCGCCAGCAAATGCTGGTCGTTTTCCTGCGTTAATGCGGCAAGTTTGGAGATAATTTTTTTTACAATATTCATGGCACAAAAAACATCGCAATTGGATTTCTGTTCAAACAGATGCAGAAAATACTTGAACAGGAATTCGCTGTCTGTGGTGCCGCCGGTTTTAATTTCCACTTCCGGGGTGAGCAGCAAGCTCATTTGTTCTTTGCAGTATTCAAAATTGGGGATATTCCCGTTGTGCATGAAAACCCATCTTTCCTGATGAACAAATGGATGGGTATTCTCCATTAAAACCGGCCCCTGCGAACGGCGCCGGATATGAGCAAAAACCATTTCGCCCCTGATTTTGGATAAAGAAGCTGCAAATTTATCATCCTGAAAGGCGGGAAGTGTGTTTTTAAAAACCTGTAACTTATCCCGGTCACGGCAGACAACTCCCCATCCATCCGGGTTCGGCCGCCGCGATTCATCTGATATGCTTTGTTTCAGTAAGCTGTTATCAGAATTTAACAACCAGTAGGGCAACTTGTCGGTTGCCAACCCTTTATAGACCATAAACCTGCACATAAATCATCCCCCCGAAAACAAACCCATATTTATTTAAAAGCATTTTAAACGGGGATATTTGCTGTTGCAAGTTAATTAAAAAATAATAGAACCAGCGGGGTGTACTTTTATATTTCTGAAAAAATTCACAGTTTACGGCAGGGTTACAGGGAACTGTGCCAATTCAATAATCCGGCACCTCGTTCTTTAACCCGATATAAAAATTATATACCTGAAGTTCTACTTATTTTTTGGCGTAAAGCCGATCCGGTCAAATGGATTGACCACACTTGTGGTAATATTGCGCAAATGAGAATTGATTCTTTTTAACCAGCGGAAGTAAAGCGCCAGGGAAGCGGCGTCCCCCGCGGATATACTTTTATCCTCTTCTTTTACCAGCCCCATTAAACTGTTATCGCAGACACGGTTCACCCATTGGTACTCGTCCAGCAGCTTACCGGCGGTTTCGGAATTGCCGTGCTGAAAACAATTTTTAGTTCTCACAAAATTATCTTCAACCGCCCTCTCGACGCGGACCAGTTCATCTTCAAACTTGCCGCCGTGCAGTTTATCGGGATGATTCATTGTTAAATCCACAATATTCTTTGTATAATCACCGATCCTTTCAATATCAATTATGATACTGATCAGGATCAAACCGGAGGTCAGATCATCAATCCCTCTAACTGCAAGATGGTTAAAAACATCTCGACGCACTTCCCGTTCGTACTGGTTTATCTCCACATCTTTATTGCGAATATTTACGTCCATTTTTATATCATGCGTATGCCTGAGAGTGTTCTGCGCAGCCATATACATTTCGCGGGTGGTGTCCAGCATTTTAAAGGACCGTTTATAGGCACGGTCCATCAGAGTATTGCCTTTAAAAATCGCCAACCAGTTCCTAAACATGCTAAGGGTTCCTTTTATTTTAGAAAATAGATAAATAAAACGGGTACGATGAAAAACATAATTATCACATAAACAATCGGGATTACTTTATTGCGGATGGCAAGCCTGCTGAATCCTTTGGCAATTTCCACCGGTATAAACTTCAGCGGCCACCAGATAATACTCCCTACAATGTTAAACAGCAAATGAGAAAACGCGACCACTATGGCGGCAAGGTTTGCAGTAACCAGTGCAGCCAGGATGGCGGTAACGGTTGTGCCTAAATTGGCTCCAAGAGTATAGGGAAAAATCTGCCGAATAGTCAATAATCCGGCTCCTGCCATGGGAACCGCCAGCGAGGTGGTAATGGAACTGCTCTGCACCAGTATGGTCAGCAGCAATCCCACCGAAAAAGCCCGCAGTTCGGTTTTGAACAGATATCGGTCGAACCATGCCTCCGCTTTGCTTACCACCAGCACTTTCAGCGCATCCACCATCTGCTTTAACGAGAATAATAAAATTACCAGCGATAGTATCAGTAAAATCCAGGGATGATCGCCGATCAATCCCCCGAACAGATTTACCAGAGGGTGTGTTAAGGCTTTTACAGGGCTTAGAAAGGTAAGCCCGCCCACATGCTGGAATTCTTCCGCCAGAAAAGTTGCTCCCCTTCCCAAAAAATTCGTGAAATACTGCAGCGGAAAAATAATAATGATAGATAACATATTGAAAAAGTCATGAACAGTTGCCGCCGCAAAGGAGCGTTCAAATTCGTTGCTGCGGTTAATCTGCGTCATAGAGGCAATTGTATTTGTTACGCTGGTTCCCATATTGGCGCCCATAATAATGGGGATGGCATTTGCCACATTGAGGACACCCCCTCCCACCATACCCACCACAATGGAAGTTGTGGAAGAGGAGGACTGGATAAGTGAAGTGGCCAGAATGCCGATAAATAATCCCACCAGCGGATTGGTTGTTGTTTCAATCAGGGTTGTGGCCATTCCCTTACCGAACATTTTCAGAGAACTGCTCATTAATTCCAGGCTGAAAATAAACAGGTAAAGGAAAACGGCCAGTTTAAGAATGTTTAAGAGGACACGCTGGGTTGGAGAAAGACGGGAAAATAAACTCACGTTTCACCTTATAAAAGTTACCGGACCAAATATAATTTGTTATGAAATAAATACAAATGCTTTATGCAGAGATAAAAGACATATACCGGCATCAGGTCCGGTGACTCTCCAGAAAGAAGCCGCCAATTTTCGCAAACGGATACATTTATTTTTTCCGGAATCCCGACTTGTTCTTTTTCACTTCAACCATCACTTTTATTTCCGGGTTGGATTCAGGGGAAAGCAGGGCTTCATCCGGCAACTCTAACGCCCTGACTATTTCTGCGGAAGTGTCGATCTGGGTGAGGTCAACCGCGGTGGTCTGGATGGAGTCCGGTAAAGATTTGGCATCTTTTTTAAACAGAACGGTTACTTCCTTCGGCGTCCAGGTAAAATTGGACAACTGCAGGGAATCGGATAACCTCCCTCTGGTGGGAACCTTAACCGGCAATAAATAGGGTTGAATACGGTTCACCTCCAGGTTAAGGCTGCGGGGATCCACCTGGGTCATATTAATCCCATCCGGCAGATTCAGGTTCTGTTCATTCAGAACATAGGTGTTTTCTCCCTCTTGAACATCCTGTAAATCCAGCGTCATGACCAGACTTGCGGAATTCAGCAGGCGAAAAGACTTTTCAGTGCCGGAAAGGGTGATCTGAGCCTGTGAAGGCACCTGGTTCTCCAGGGCAAAATTCTTGTTTAAATTCCGGGCTTCGATGGGTACTGAATAGGTCCGGTAAATAGTGGATGACTGCTGCACCAGCGCCAGCCAGGCAATAAATGCCAGCAGCACCGAAATAATCGCTGTCTGCACAGACCGGTTTGTCAACCAGCCCCAGCCGCTGTGGGAACCGGAATGATGTTCGGACCAGAATTCTTCCAGGATGGTCTTTAGCTGTGTGGCTGATTCCACCTGCTCTATATGCCCGTGTCGGGCAACCGAAACAACGCCGCGTTCTTCGGAAACCACCAGAAGAAGCGCATCGGACTGCTCGGATAAACCCAATGCGGCGGCATGCCTTGTTCCGTACTCCCCCACCCGGAAACGCTGGCGCGATAAAGGAAGGTGAGTGCCAAAACGCAATACCTTCGCACCGTCCATCATTACCGCACCATCATGTCCGGGAGAATTCGGGGTAAAAATGCTGATCAGCAACTGCTTGCTGACACGGCCCTGCAGCGGCACTCCCCCATGCAGCAGATGATCCCAGGATTCAGATCCGCGAATGGCAATGAGGGCTCCGGTTTTATTCTCAGCCATTTCCATCAAGGATTCAGTCAGAATATCCACCGAGGCGGAAACTTCCAGCAGTTGCGGAGATTGCCGGAAAAAAAGCCAGCCTCCCAATCGGTCCACCATGCGCCGGATATCCGCCTGGAATACCACTACGGTAATGATTAAAGCCACCGCCAGCAGCCATTTCACAAGCAGACGCGTCAGGTATAGATCAAAAATCTGCGCTAAAACATAAACAAGGACAACGACCATCAGCGCACCGAGCGTGCGGCGGGAAATGCTTTCGCGGAACAGGGAAATAAATATGTAGATAAAGGTAGAGATGAAAAATATATCCAGCAAATCCACCCACCGGATGGATTGAATAACAGCTTGAATTTGTTGAAAAAATGCGGCCACTCTTAATCCCGCAGCTATTTAATTTCTCATCCTTTGGAATTTACCAGATATCCATAAGTCAATTGTTTATATGTTGTTATTACCTTCCGGCAGAAATTTTCCACTGCCGGATTGTATTCCTGCAATCTTGATAAATCCTCCTGATAAATAATGGTTCCATTGGAAGGAACCACCTTTCGGGAAGGGATGGTGACCATTTCCACCACGGCATTATGCAGCACTACCACATCCTTTTCCAGGTAGGCATTATAAACCACCGCATTGAAACCAATAAAGCAACCGGGCTCTATCGTGCAGGGGCCGTGCACCACTGCCCCATGGGTTATCGATACTTCCGGCCCGATATTTACTGTTTTTCCTTTGGCGCTGTGGATAATTACACCGTCCTGAATGTTGCAGTTTTCTTTTATAATAACCGGATGTACTTTGCCCTGCTCATCCGCCTCATCAGCGCGGATCACTGCATTGGCGCCCACAAAACAGTTTTCCTTAATGATTACATTTCCCTGGATCACTGCAGTGGGATGGATAAAAGTGGAGCTTGAAATTTGCGGTACATCCCCAACTGTATTTCTGCCAATCATCAGACCTCCTGTCACTTAATCAATTTTTTCTTACGGCCGGAATGTGAATCCGGCATGATGGAAATTACAGATAATTTATCAGCGCAGCAGCATCATTTTTCTGCTGAATACCCGGTCGCCCAAATGCAGCCGGTAGAAATATATTCCACTGGGCAGCGCCCTTCCGCGGCGGTCTGTCCCATTCCAGTGCAGGCGGTGTTCGCCTGCCGGCATCCTGCTGTTTACCAGTTCTGTCAGCTTCCGACCCAGGGCATCGTAAACCGTTAACTGAACCTGTTCAGACTGCCGCAGAGCAAATGTAATAGTCGTAGTGGAATTAAAGGGATTGGGATAATTGGCAAACAGACCGGGCTGCCGGGCCCATTGGCCGCTTTCATTCCCGATTCCGGTAGGATTGCTGTTTAAAAAAGGAATATAATCTACCAGGCCAAAGGAGGGATTATCCGGCTGGTGCACAATACGCGCCTCGATACTGTCCGGATTATCAGTACCCCACCAGTTTCCTTCCGCCAAAATGGGAAGTGAATTGTTGTTGTAGAGTTCGTAACGATTGTTTCCGATGCCGTTCCCCAGAAAAAGATTGCCGCCGTCGTCAGTGGTGTCCGCATTGGACAGATTTCCCAGATTCGGGCTGGCGCCGTTGATGATAGCCATCCCGTAAAAATGACCTTCAATACTGTTG
>JBAPTX010000339.1:0-2333 GCA_049282375.1 Calditrichia bacterium | reverse complement strand
TGTATTAAAGACTTATTGATAATACAACCACAATCCCGAAGGGATGGTATGGTGATAGCCCGGCATCTGCTCGAAAAGAATTACGACGGAGTGATAAAAATGTAAGGCAAATTTTATCAGGTATTTGATTTGAGATTGAATGGGCTGATTACGTCCCCTCTACGAGGTTCATTTACACCTGAATGCCATTTTCTATAAAAATACCACTCCTGCGGAGTTTGGACTTTTCCGAAGGGTAATCTGCCATCCCCCAGAATAAAGGTGCTTTTGTAAAAAATAATTCACTCAAACCGGTGCATTGAAATCTATGCGGGAAAACAGGATCTTTACCGCCCCAGCACTTCTTTCAGTGCAGCGCTGCAGTAGAGCACATTTTTAAGCGAACTGCTGTATCCCATTAAACCGATGCGCCAGATTTTTCCGGCCATCGGTCCCAGGCCGGAACCGATTTCCAGATTATAATCATCCAAAAGCTGTTTGCGGATTTTGCCGTCATCCGCTCCGGAAGGAATACTGACGGCATTCAGATTGGGCAGCCGCTCATTTTCCGGGACAAAGAATTCCAGACCCAGCTCTGATAGCTTTGATTTTAATTCCAGATAGTTTTTATGGTGGCGCTGCCAGGAATTCTCAAGTCCTTCTTCCTGTAAAATCAGCAGCGCCTCATGCATTCCGTACAGTGCATTAATGGGCGCAGTATGATGGTAGGATCGTTTTTTATTGCCGCCCCAGTAAGCTTCCACTTCAGTTAAATCCAGGAACCAGCTTTGCACTTTCTGTCTGCGGTTCCGCACTTTTTCCATCGCCCTGCGGCTGAAGGTGACCGGTGAAAGGCCGGGTGTGCAGGATAAACATTTCTGGCTGCCCGAATAAACTGCATCCAGTTCCCAGTCGTCCACCTGCAGTTCCACTCCGCCCAGCGAAGTCACGGCATCTACAAGTGTCAGGCAGCCGTGCTTGCGGGCCATTTCCGCAAGCGTTTTGGCATCAGAGAGTGCGCCGGTGGAGGTTTCGGCATGAACAAAGGCAACAATCGAGGCGTCCGGATTTTCCTGCAATGATTCCTTCAGTTTTTCGGGATTGACTGCGCGGCCCCATTCCTGCTCCACGGTGATCACTTCGCCGCCGCAGCGTCTGGCCATTTCGGCAATGCGTCCGCCAAACACTCCGTTCTGGCAGACGATCACCTTTTCGCCCGGTTCAACAAGATTCACAACAGCGGTTTCCATGCCTGCGGAGCCCGGCCCGGACACCACCATGGTCATTTCATTTTTGGTTAAAAATGCAGATTGAAGCAGGGCTTTGACCTCATCCATCATGCGGATAAACTGCGGGTCCAGATGACCGATGGTGGGCCGGCTTAATGCTTCCAGTACCCGGGGATATAAATCGGAAGGGCCGGGCCCCATTAAAACTCGCGCCGTCGGGTGGAAAGATGAAAATTGCATGAAAGCTCCTTAATCAGTTTTGTATGAATTCATCTGAGTAACCCATCACTTACAACTATGCCTTACTCGCCGCAGTATCAAAAAGGTTCGGGTTTACCCATATCTTTTGTATAGCGAATGGTCTATTCACCTTCATCAACATCTTTCACCAGCCGCCGGCGTTGTGGTACTCTTTCCAGCTCGCTGCCGCCCACGTGATGAATTTCCGCTTCTGTGTAGTCCGGCGTCTTTTCGGTGAACTGCTCGGCTTCGGTGGAATCGTTCATGGCAGTGGTGGCGCTTTGGCCGCCGCTGATTAATTGATTGACAATATCAAAGTATCCGGCGCCCACAAAGCTCTGATGTTTCACCGCCCGGTAACCATGATTCCGCTCCAGCGCAAACTCATCATTTTGCAGGCGGGCGTAGGCGGTCATGCCTTCGTCCCGGTAACTGTGTGCCAGATCGAACATCATATAGTTAAGGCTGTGGAATCCCGCGAGGGTAATAAACTGAAACTTATATCCCAATGCCGCCAGCTCCCGTTGAAATTTGGCGATGGTAGTGTCATCCAGATGGCGGCTCCAGTTGAAAGAAGGAGAGCAGTTGTAGGCCAGCATTTTACCGGGGAATTTCTCATGAATGGCATCCGCATATGTTTTGGCTTCGTCCAGATCCGGCAATTTGGTTTCGCACCAGATCAGGTCCGCATACGGCGCATAAGCCAAGCCGCGGGCAATGGCGGAATCCAGTCCGTCCCGCACGCTGTAAAAACCTTCCGCTGTTCTTTCTCCGGTAATAAATTGATGATCCCGCTCGTCGATGTCGCTGGTAATCAGCTTGGCGCTCTGGGCATCGGTGCGGGCAATGATAATGGTAGGAACGCCCATTACATCGGCAGCCAGC
>JBAPTX010000338.1:0-5496 GCA_049282375.1 Calditrichia bacterium | reverse complement strand
GCTCTACTGTGCTCAATTTCCCGGTATAAAATTCCAGCCATTGTTTCTGAGGAATATCCTGCGGATAAAAATTGTTTTTCCAGTGCTTGTAATTCCAGCCGGAAGTTCCGATATGTATTGCATTTTTTTTATTCATTGTTATTGGTATTAATAAAATGATAATAAAGTTCAGGGGCAACCGCGGTTTTCCGCAAGTTGAGATTGCAAAACGTTCTGTTCCGAACAAAACGCTGCAGTTATTTCCTTATCTCTGCTGCGCTTTCCTTGATCCGCTTTGCTTTTTACTTTTCCCTGTTTTTTAAGCTTTCAATGAAGCAATTCCCCGGGCCACTGCCGCCGCCTGTTTACCTTCTTTTACATCATGAACGCGCAGGATTGCCGCTCCCTGCAGAATGCCGGCGGTTACTGCAGCAATGGTTCCCGGCAGCCTTTCAGCAGCAGGTACCGCATCCACCTTTTGTATAAATGATTTGCGGGAAGGGCCGAGCAGCAGCGGCACTCCGAATACACGAAACTCGGAAAGACGGCGCAGAATTTCATAATTATCCTGCCAGCGTTTGCCAAACCCGATACCGGGATCAATAATAATCTGGGTTACACCGTTCTGCCGGGCATATTCTATTCTTTTTTCAAAATACTGAAAGATTTCCTCCATCAGGTTCTTATAAGCAGGATTTTTGTGCATATTGCGTGGAGTGCCTTTAATATGCATCATAATTACAGGCGATTTAAAACGTGCGGCCACCGAAACCATCTTTTCATCAAAGGTCATTCCGCTGATATCATTAATAATATCCGCCCCTTCGCTCAGGGCCCGCCGGGCGATTTCCGCTTTATAGGTATCCATTGAAATGGGGACGTCCACTTTTTTGCGTAATTTTTTAAGCACCGGTTCAATGCGACGCCATTCTTCCTGCAGCGGCACCGCTTCGGCTCCCGGCCGGGTGGACTCAGCGCCCATATCTATAATACCGGCACCTTGTTCAACCATCTGCCGCCCATATTCCACAGCACTTTCCGGATCCGGGAATTTTCCGCCATCGGAAAACGAATCGGGGGTAATGTTCAGAATGCCCATTATCAGAGGCCGGTCAATCTTCAGTTTTCCATTATTTGTTGAAAATTCCCAGGTTGAGGTTTCCATTCCCTCCTTTACCTGTTTTAAGGAATGCCGGATGCCGGAAAGGTATTCCGGCCCATCCTTTAAAAACTCACGGAGCCGGTTTTCAGCGGGAAAACTGGCCAGCAATTCGTGTGTGTTACCCGAAACTGTGAATACGCCCATATCCCGGAACCACTCCTGCAGCCGTTTTTTTTCATCTCCCGGCAATCCCGAAAATTTAAAAGTCAGGCGATGGTTAATCTGAAGCCAGGCATCGTCTGCGCCACCCGCAGCTTGCATCCCCTGCAGTTCGGTCTCGAAATCGGGGCGAAAACCAATATTCAACCAGCGGATCATCATGGAACCGTCTCCGCAGCACTGCTGTCCATCGCCGCCAGACATTCCCGGATTCCCTTCATCGCTTCAAGCGCAAATTTATCATCCGGCCCCTGCCGGCGGGCTACACGGTAACGGTATTCCCGCAAAGCCGCATTACAATCCCCCTGAAGCTGATAAATTCTGCCGAGATACACATGGGCATCGGAATAGTCATTCAACGCCACTGCCTGTTTAAAATAATTTTCCGCCTGCTCCACCCGGTCCCATTCATAAAAAAGCACTCCCAGATTATAGCGGATGGCTGCATTATCCGGCTGCAGGGAATCTGCTTTTAAAAATGCCTGGCGGGCCTCCTCCCGCGCTCCGGCACGGGAATAAAACTGGCCTAACAAAATCCAGGCAGCCGGGGAAAGGGGATTAATTTTCAGATACCGGTTCAACTGTTTGCGGACCAGTTCCGCCGGCGCGGTGTAAACGGGATTTCCCTCCAGCACAAGACGCCCCCATTTCAGAAGGACATCTTCTGCAACCGGGCACAAATTCAAAATATAAAGATAGATTCCCTCGGCACTGCTGAACCCGAATTCACTGTAACGGGATCGGTGCAGAAAAGATAAATTAAGCAGAGTTTCAATAAAAAACGGATTTGCGGCATAGGCCTCATCCAGAAAAACCTCCGCCAGCCCGTATCGCTCTTCCCAGATATAACTTTCGGCAACCATAATATTGCTCATCAGCCGCCGATCTCCCTGACGCAAGCGGTCCACCAGAATTTTACGGGCGCCGGCCAGTTTATTCCGCCACTGCGGTGTTTTTAAATCAAACGGCTTTTCCCAGGTGGTATCCTTCTGCAGAGCCGCTAATTTTATATTCACATAATTCCGCCACAAGGCAACATCAGGATTATTTTCCGAACTGTTTATTGAAGTCAGAATAGAATTGCTTTTTTTATATTGTTTTTTGAAGAAGGCTCTTTCAGCCAGAACCAGCAGGCTGTCCCCCGGGGTAAGCTGCTTTTCGAAAATTTCCTCACTAAAAGGAATTTCATGTGAAAACTGAGCAGATGCCCAGCGAATAAAGGGACCCATTTGCGGCAGCGAAAACTGCGCCTCCGCCTGTTTAATAATTTTATTTTCTGGAAATGAACACAGCCGCAGGTTCACCCTGAACCCACTCCCCTGTTGAATCACTTCTCCCTGCAGTACCCGCTGAACCGGCATTTCGCGGTAAAGCCGCGCCCGGAAAGCGGGGTTTGCCACCGAATCGGCAGGGGTAATGCGGTAAAGATCGCGGCTGTACAATTGAAAGGTTTTTCTGCCGGTATAATCTGCCACATTTTCTGCAAGGCAGCCGGACAGATACTCCCCGAACCAGTTATTTTCAGTTTCAGATTCAAAAATATCTATGGTATACCTCTGATACTGCGCTGCGGGCGGATTGAGGAACCAAAGCAGCGCGTACAGCAGGGTGATTATAAGGAATACAGCAATACACCAGCGGGTGAATTTTTTTTGCGTTATCAGGTTGCTGGAGCGGTACATGAAATAGAGAACGATCACTGCCGTTATAACCACCAGCAGGTATAAATAAATACCGCCGGGAATTGTGCCGGAAAGGTATTCAATCGAATTTTGCATGAATATTCCAAAAGAATTGTTGAATGATACAGTTGCAAATTAAGCGGAAAACATGAACCAGCTTTTCAGGAAATAGAAGATTCGAAAAAGCGGCTGATCTGCAGACGGTCCAGCGGAATATCACCGCGAATAGCCTGTGTCCGGGTGCGCACTTCATTTTTCTTGCTGCCCCGCATACTTACGCAAAGCTGCTGCGCTTCCACCAGCACGATCACACCGCGGGGGGTCAGGGATTCCATAATGGTATCCGCAATCTGATAGGTGAACCGTTCCTGAATTTGCAGCCGGCGCGCGTACACATCCACAATCCGGGTAAGTCCGGAGAAGCCGGCCACCTTTTTATTCTGCGGTAAATAGGCAATATGAACCTTCCCGAAAAATGGCAGCAGGTGATGTTCGCAAAGTGAATAAAAGGAAATATCGCGGATTATAATTAAATCGTTGCTCATCTCCTCCGGAATTCCGGGAGAGAGCTGAGCGGCCTGGTGAGTTCCTCCCAGTATTTCCTCAAACATTTCTGCTACCCGCGAAGGAGTATCAGCTAAACCGGACCGGCCGGCATCTTCACCAACCCCTTCCAGCAACAGCCGCACTCCTGCGGCAATTTTTTCTTTATCCATTTTGCACTCCCTGAAATAAAAAAAGCCAGGCGAATAAATCCCGGCTTTTCAAAATTAATCGGCTGTCATTTGCCGGATTTATCCGGATCTTTGGGCGTTTTTTTTTCCGGTCGGGGATTTACATTCCTCTTTTTGCCGAGCGGACGGTTTTTGGAGGATTTGGGCTCCACCTGATCCGCTTCAAGACTCTCCGGCCTGTTTTCCGCAGATGGGCCGGATTTGCCCTCGTCTTCCCCTTTACCATTTTTTTTATCCACAACAATGGTTTTTTCACTGCTTTTTGCCGATTTCGCTGGCGAGGGTTTCACCACTTCCTTTTTCTGAGGCAATTCTTTGCCGGAAAGGATCAGATCAATTTCTTCCCCATCCAGAATTTCCCGTTCCAGCAGGGCACTGGCAAGGCTGTGCAGACTATCGAGATTATCTTTCAGAAGATTTTGCACGCGCTGTTCGGCATGGCTGATTATGCGCCGCACTTCCGCATCAATTTCCTGGGCAGTTTTTTCACTAAAATCCCGATGCTGGGCAATTTCCCGCCCCAGGAATATTTCCTCTTCCTTTTTGCCGAAGGTAATGGGGCCGAGCAGGTCGCTCATTCCCCATTCGCATACCATTTTCCGCGCCAGATCGGTTGCCCGTTCAATATCATTACCGGCGCCGGTGGTCAGTTGGTTCATCACCAGCTTTTCCGCCACACGGCCGCCCAGCAGGTGGCATAACAAAATTTCCAGGTATTCACGGGAGTAATTATGCCGCTCGTCAATCGGCAGGTAAGAGGTAACTCCCAGTGCCCTGCCCCTGGGAATAATGGTAACTTTATGCACCGGATCGGAACCGGGAATCAGTTTGGCAATCAGCACATGCCCGCTTTCGTGGTAGGCGGTGCTGCGCTTTTCATCTTCACTGATAATCAGGCTGCGGCGCTCCATTCCCATCATAATTTTATCTTTGGCGGTTTCAAAATCCTCCATGGTAACCTTATCGCTGTTGCGGCGTGCCGCGTATAGAGCAGCTTCATTTACCAGATTGGCCAGATCTGCACCCGCCAGGCCGGGGGTGCCTTTGGCAATAACTGAAAGGTCTACATCGGTTGAAAGGGGAATGGTTTTGGTATGAACCTGCAAAATGCCTTCGCGGCCGCGCACATCCGGGCGGTCCACTACAATCTGGCGGTCGAAGCGGCCCGGCCGCAGCAGGGCGGCATCCAGCACATCGGGCCGGTTAGTTGCGGCGATAATAATCACGCCTTCTTTGGTATCAAACCCGTCCATTTCCACCAGCAGCGCATTCAAAGTCTGTTCGCGTTCATCGTGCCCGCCGCCGAGTCCGGCGCCGCGCTGGCGCCCCACGGCATCCATTTCATCGATAAAAATAATACAGGGGGCATGTTTGCGCCCTGTTTCAAACAGATCGCGTACGCGGCTGGCGCCGACACCTACGAACATCTCCACAAAATCAGCCCCGCTCATACTAAAAAAAGGAACACCGGCTTCACCGGCGACCGCCCGCGCAAGCAGGGTTTTACCTGTTCCGGGAGGGCCCAGCAGCAAAGCGCCTTTGGGTATTTTTCCCCCCAGACGATTAAATTTTCCGGGGCTTTTTAAAAACTCAATAATTTCCCGCAGCTCTTCCTTAGCTTCATCGCAGCCGGCCACATTGTCAAAGGTAACTTTGGTTTCGTTCTCCATGCTCAGCTTGGCGCGGCTTTTACCAAATGAAAAAATGCCGCGGGCGCCGGCATTGCCGGTTCCCTGCATTCGCCGCACCATAAAAATCCAGAATACGATCAGCAATATCC
>JBAPTX010000337.1:0-2034 GCA_049282375.1 Calditrichia bacterium | reverse complement strand
GATAATGGCCTGATCATTATATTCTTCCTGCAAACCAAACATCATGTTGAGTGCCAGTTGAAAATTGCCCGTTGCACTGCGGCGGTAATCTCCGGGTTCAGCAGGATCACTTCCCCCCAGATCTTTGATCATTCTGCCCAGGGAGTTTATGTGATTTCTCTGGGATGATACAACTTCTTCCACCCCTTTTTGAAGATGAGGATAGACAAGATGAGCACTTTCTGCTTTTAACTGGGCAATAAGTTTTTCTGCATCCTCCCGGTCCGCATTCAACCACTTCAGCAGTTTTTCCAACTCCTTTTTGTTTTGGCCCGGTTTCCCTTCCAAATCCGAAATCATATTGTCGATCCAGCTTTTCTCCGCCATTTCCGGCACCCCGAATTAAAGATTAATTATTGAATTTCAATTATTTTGGGCTGTTTCTTTTCTTTTTTGGCAATCTCCAGTTTCACGATGCCATATTCATAACTTGCAGAAATTTTTTCCGGGTTCAGATTGTCTTCCAATTCGAAAATACGCTCGTAAGTAACCTGCGGAAATTCCCTCATCAGATACTGACCCTTATCCTGTTTTTCCTTCCGCTCCCCCTTCAGATGCAGAAATCCGTTTTCAACTTTAACACTCAAATTTTCTTTAGGTACATCCGGCATTTCCGCCAAAACCACAACCGCTTTATCGGTTTCATACACATCCACTCTGGGCTTTACGGTGCGGCGGCCATTTTCTTCAGCCTGCATAGCGCCATATCTTCCCGCTTGTCCAAATTGATCTTCATTGTAAAACATGTTAATTCTCCTTTTTTTCAAATTATTTAAACTGCCTCAAATAAAAACAAACATAGTGCCAAAATATTTATTAGAACTTAAGCGTCTAATAAATATCAGTTTAGGAGAATTTTACATGATCCAAAAACTCTATTGCATTTTGACAAAGGAGGAATAAATACTGACATCGTGTCAGGCGAAATGCCGTATTGGGCACGGCGATCATTTCCCGGGCAGACATGCCGCATCCAAATACCACCGGCATATCCCATAATTTTAAATTTCAGTCCCCGCCATTAATCTGATTTTGATCTGCCATTTCCCGGCTTACAGAGTTGAATAAAATATCTGATTATGATTAATCACTGCATAAGGTTTCCCTTTCAACTGATAATCCAGGAAGGGGGAATTACTGCTTTTTGATAAAAACCGGTTGCGATCCACCGTCCAGCCGGCTTTGGGATCGAAGATTGTTAAATTTGCCTCGGCAGATTTTCTGATTGCCGGCAAAGGCAGATTTAATATTACATAGGGGTTAACCGCGAACCGTTGAATCACCTGCTGCACATTCAGTTTTCCGGTGTGCACTAATTCCTGCAACGTCAGCCCCAAAATGGTCTCCAGTCCGACGATTCCAAAGGGCGCATAAATATATTCCGCTTCCTTTTCTTCAACGGCGTGGGGGGCATGATCGGAGGCGATGACATCAATGGTGCCATCCTTCACCCCCTCTATGATGGCCTGGCGGTCGGCTTCTGTGCGGAGGGGCGGATTCATTTTAGTATTAGTGTCAAAACTGCGCACAGCTTCATCGGTAAGCGTAAAATGATGAGGGGTTGCTTCGGCGGTTACCCGGATGCCTTTGTTTTTTGCCTGCCGAACCAGTTCCACGGCATTTTTGGTGGAAATATGTGCCACATGAAAACGGCCGCCGGTATATTCCGCCAGCATGATGTCCCGGGATATCATAATTTCCTCCGCAACCGCCGGCCAGCCATGCAGACCGAGGCAGGTGGAAACAAACCCTTCATTCATATCGCTTCCCTCAGTCATGGAAGCATCCTCTTCGTGGCCGATAACCGGCACATCCACCATTTTGCTGTATTCCAGCGCACGGCGCATCAGTTCTGCACTCATTACGCCGTTTCCATCATCGGAAATGGCAACTGCCCCCTGCTCCACCAGTTCCAGAATTTCACTCAGTTCTTTACCTTCCCGCTTTTTGGTAATTGCCGCAATGGGATATACATCGACCAGCGAACCTTTGGAC
>JBAPTX010000336.1:0-7231 GCA_049282375.1 Calditrichia bacterium | reverse complement strand
GTGGAATAGCCGCTGGAAACAATTGTTTTGGCCTCCGGATCCATTTTGAGCAGTTTTTGAATTGCTTCTTTCCCTCCCATCCCTCCGGGAATGGTTAAGTCCATAATCACCAGGTCAAACGGCTGGTTATTATGCATGGCGCGGCGGTATCTCTCCAGTGCACTTTGGCCATCCGCAACACTTTCTGTCTGATAGCCCATCTCGTGTAAGGTAGCGGCAGTAATATCACGGATCATTTCATCATCATCCATAATCAGGATCCTGCCTGAGCCCTTATAGCCGTTTTTATGTTCAATTCTCTGCTGTATTTCCGTTTCGGTGCTCACCGGCAGGTAAATGGTGAAAGTCGTTCCTTTACCGAATTCTGATTCAACTCCAATATAACCTTCATGTTTTTTTATAATTGAATAAGAAGTGGCCAGTCCCAGGCCGCTGCCTTTTTGCTTGGTGGTAAAATAGGGATCAAAAATACTGGGCAGAAATTCCGGCGAAATGCCGGTGCCCTCATCCATAATGGCAATACAGACATATTCACCCGGTTTAAGGGGAATAAACTGGGCATCGGTTATGGTTGTTTTGCTGCACTTAATGCGGATAATTCCCCCGTTCGGCATTGCCTGATCCGCATTTATGATCAGGTTATGCAGCACTTGTGTAATTTGCCCTTCATCCGCATCAATTTGCGGAAGGTCGGCGGGGATGCGGCAATCGCAACGGACATTCGAGCCCATCAGGGCAAAATTCGCCGCTTCTTCAATAAGATTTTTTAAGGCAATCTGTTGTTTTACCGGCAGACCGCCCTTGGAAAATGTAAGCAGTTGCTGTGTTAAATTCCGGGCGCGGTAGGCCGCTTTTTCCGCCGCTTCAAGCCGCGGAATGGTTTTTTCCGGGTCTTTGGGGGATATCATGGCTAAGGAAATATTCCCTAAAATGCCGGTCAGCACATTATTGAAATCATGGGCAATTCCTCCTGCAAGTACACCCAGCGATTCCAGTTTTTCCCATTTCTGCTGCTCTTCTTCCATTCTGCGCATTTTGGTTATATCTCTGACGTTTGCCAGAATCCGCTCTTTATCCACCGCGGACAACCGGGCTTCAAAAATCCGCCTGCCTTTGGGTGTATTCAGTTCATATGTTAAACTTTGCGTGGTGCCCAGAAAAAAAGCATCTTCCATGGCTTTCCGGAATTGCTTCAAATCATTACCGGAAAACCCAACATCCGATATGTTTTTACCGATTATATCATCAGGGGGAATTGCCAGTATATCGGTTTCGTGCGCCTTAAATGATAGGAATTTCCCTTTGCGGGAAAAAACAAACATCAGATCGGGCATCGCTTCAAGCAGCGCTTCGTTTTGGCGCAGGCTTTCCTTCAATTGATTTTCCATAAAATTGCGTTCAATTGCATTGCCGCCGATTTCTGCAACCAGCCGTAGCAGAGAAATATGATGGACTTCTAAACTTAAAAGGTCTTTTTCATCGGCAATACCAAAAAAACCGGCAAGGAATTTTCCGCGGAAAAACGGTATAATTAGTAAATTCCCAAAGGGTAACTGATTCCAGATCTTCAGTTCTTCCTTCATACTCCCGGGAAAAAGATTGAGTTTATCAATATGGAGGATATGCTGCTGCTGCAGGTATTTAAACAGTTGCGGGAATTGACTGCGCTGTAATGACTGAAGTGATTTTTCCAGTTTAAAGTTATTTTCAGAATGCCAGTAAAGGCATTGCAGGGTTTTCCCATCCTCGCTGGTGTGGAAAACAAAAGCCTGAGATTTTTTGCAGAAGCGGGTAATAATGGATAAAGTTTTTTTTACTGCTGTATGAATATCTTCCTCGGTAATAAACTGTGAAGAAATAAGGTTCAGCACTTCCTCATTTTCCAGCCGGTTTTTAATATCTTCCTCAGCCCTTTTCCGTTCGGTGATGTCATATCCCATCATTATCAGATTCTGCATTGGCATGTCGAACACTGCCCATAACTGAACCCGGGAATCTCCGTTTTTTGCATTTACTTTGAATTCATGAAATTTCCCGCTGTGCTGGCGGATCAGTTTTTTTACCGAAATCTGTTCCTGCCTGCTTGGAAATACCATTTTTAAAGGATTTTTGTTTTTATTGATTTCTGTGAAACTCCAGCCCAGGTGTTTAGTGCATTCCCTGTTCCACAGTAAACAATTGCCATGGTTATCGAATGAACAGATCATGATGGGGGCATGTTCATAAATCGTCCGGAATTTTTCTTCGCTGTCTCTGAGCTGCTGTTCAGCCGATATCCGTTCCGTGTCATCACGAAGAATAGCAATTGCTCCCCGGTAATTCCTGCGGCTGTCGTAATCCGGGGTGGCGGTTATCAGGAGATTCCGTTTTTCGCCGTCGCTGCGTTGTACTTCTATGGTGTAGCTGCTCTTTTTGCCGCTCCGGCGTTTTTCACTTTGTTTCAGGATATACTGCCATTCCACTGCGGAAACATAATCCTTCAAACATCGCCCTGTTAATGTTTCCGGGGTTTCCCCAAATATTTCTGCACCCACTTTATTGATATATTTAAAACACTCATCCTGATCAACAAGTCCGATGCCTTCCCCATGCTGTTCAATCATAAAGCGGTATTTTTCTTCGTTCTCCCGTAAGGCCTTTTCTGCACGGGTCCGGGTGGTAATGTCAATTACCGAGAACATCAGCAGTTTTGCATTTTTTCTGCTGGTTCGGATCAGAGACGCGGCAATCTGGACATCAAAAGAACTTCCATTCAGATTTTTTGCCTGCATTTCCCCGATCCAGCTATATTCTTTGGAAACAATTTTAAGGATTTCCGCAGCAAGTTTCGGGTCGGCCCATAAATCTTTAAAATTCCGGATTAAAATATCACTATCTTTTTTTGCTCCCCAGATTTTGAGAAACGAGCGGTTGACATAGGTAATTTTCCCGGTGGTTTTTACAAATATTACCCCGTTAATGGATGTCTCTATGGCGGTTTCTTTTAATTCTGAGTCCTGCTGAGCTTGTTTCCGTTCCTGAATTTCTTTTTTTAAAAGAAAATTTGTTTTTTTTAAATCTTCTGTTCTTTTCTGGATCAGGGTTTCCAGATTGGTCGTTTTTTTTAGAAGCGCTTCATGGGCCATTTTGCGTTTGGTAATTTCGCGCTGTACCCCAAAATGCCCGGTAATCCGCCCCTGAGAATCATAAAGACAGGCATATTCCCCTTCGATCCACATGGGAGTATTATCAAATTTTAATGTGCTGAATTCAATATGAATTTTGCCTTTGCTGAGGAGTGATTCCCAGATTTCCCGATATTGCATTTGGTCCAGCCGGTAAAAATCGGCAGCTTTTAAGCCAATCAGATCCTGACGACTGCAATTATACTGCTTCAGGATGGACTCATTCACCCTTGTAATCCGTTGGTTTTCCCAGAAAAGATTCATTGCTTTTTTTGAATTGATGAAGGGTGTTCCGCTTTCAATGGGCTGCTCCATCGTCATAAAGAAAATGCTGTCCTGCGTATTTGAAAAGAAAACATCCAGTTGAGAAGCCATATTCCAACTTTTCTGCTCAGCCAGAATACGTGCCAGATTGTTGGATAACTGTGCCGCCAGCTCTTCGATTATCCTTTGGGTTTGTTTAGTAAAGGTTGGGCTTTCGTGGGAGGCCAGATTTAATATGGCAATGATTCTGTTTTGATGAATAACGGGAACAACAGCCAGTCCTTTCAGCTCCTGCCCGATTTTAGAAATCCTTGCCAGCGGGCTTAATTCGGAAAAAGTGCTGTAGATTGGCTTGCCCCCTTTAACCAGATCCATATTCGGGCTGTCCGGCGGATAGGAGCTGACTTTTTTTATAAAGCTGTCGGGAAGTCCAGAGTAGGCAAGTAATTCCAGATTATTGTTGTACTCATTTAAAATATAGACGCCGCCGCTGTCCACTTCTCCTATTGATATCGCTGCTTCCAGAATTGCATCGGCGACTTCTTTCATGTTTTCAGCCGCCGCCAGTGCCCTACCGAGTGTAAACTGCAATTCAAGGTATTTTAATTCATGAAAGGGGGAATCATCAGTATTTTTATTATATCCGGGCATATCAGGAATTCAGTCTTTTTAAATATCCAGCAGCCTGCTTAAGCAATACCTTTAGTTAATTTAAATGTAACAAATTCCAGAAGAAAAGTTTAAATTTTTTCAAAATCGGTTGGATATAGTTACATAAAAATGGAGACACATATCCGTTTAATCCAATCCCTTCACCAGATAAACGAAGGTGTTTTTTCCTTTAAGACAGGGAAACCGGGCTGAATTATTGATCTGCTCCCGCGAGATTCCCTGCAGATATTTTTATCTTTTTCTGGTAATAATCGCTCATAACAATTACATTCACCGAAATCAACTTCGGAGAAAGGCATATGTCAATAGAACGAACGCTTTCACTAAGTAAAAGAAGTTTGCTTAATTATATAAATAAACGCCCGTTTTGCGTTTCATTCGAAATTACGTATCGCTGTAATGCTTTATGCAAACACTGTCATTTACACAATGTGCAGGATGGCCCCCTGGCGGATGCGCAAACTTATGGGGAATGGAGCCGGATGTTAAGCCCGGTGGTGGCACAGGTTTCCGGCGGTGAACCCCTGATCCGAAAAGATCTGGTTGAAATTCTGCAGGCGATAAAACGTGATAACCGTGCCCCCTACATCGTTTTGACAACCAATGGTGCCCTGCTTACCGAAAAACGCTACAAAGAGTTGCGTAAAGCCGGAGTTGATGAATTTTCTCTCTCACTGGATTATCCCGACCAGCGCCACGATGACTTCAGGGGGGTGCCGGGATTATTTAACAAAATAGAGAAACTGCTCTCTTCATTAAATGGAAGTAATGACCGTGCCATTACGGTAAGCTGCGTCATCCAGAGCGATAACTATAGAGAATTGATTGGAATTGCGGATTTCGCCAAAAAGTGGAATATAAATGCAAATTTCAGCACCTATACCTGGTTGCGGACGCAGAATAAGGATTATATTATTCCGCGTGATGAATTACCCGAGTTCCGGCAGGTGATTGAAAAACTGATTGATTATAAACATACCCACCGCAACATCCGCACTTCCGATTACGTGCTGCGCCAGATTCCCATGTTTTTCGAAAAAGAGAAACGTCAGAATTGCCGTGCCAGTGAAAGGTTTGCGATTGTTAATCCCGATGGCAGTCTTTCGCCCTGCGGATTAATCATAAAAAATTATTCCACCTATGAAGAAATGCGGGAAGATTTCGGGAGTGATAACACCTGTGATTCCTGTTATACCAGTATCCGCGCCAATACTGAAAAGCCGGTAAAATATTTGATTAAAGACAGTTTCGGTTCAATTTAAAATCAGCCATTCCTGAAAATATCCGCTATGCAAGAAATAAATGGTTCAGGTTCCGGCCTTGAGGTACCACCGGCCCTTAACGTCCGCAGGCAGCCCCGGCTCCGATTGTGGGTGGTTGTGGGCGAAATTACTTTTGTTGCCCTGCTTCTACTTGCCTGGTTTGTGTTTGAGGAAGTCCGCACCAGTAAGCACCTGGCAATTCTGTTTCTGTACAGTTTCCCGTCACAGTTCTTGATTGCGGTAGTTCCACATGAGCCTGTTTATTTTTATTTCAGTAAATTTTATTCCCCCCTTACCATAACAATGGTGGCAACAGCAGGGCTGGTGCTGACTGAGTTTATCAATTATCATGTGTTCGACTATTTTGCTGATTTTAATCTGATCCGGAAGGCAAAAGAAAACCGTTATGTTCAGAAGCTTATCCGCTTGTTCAATAAAGCCCCATTCTGGGCGCTGTTTATTGCTGCTTTAACACCCATTCCTTTTTATCCCTTTCGTTTTATTGTGGTGCTGGCACGTTATTCTCTGCTCAAGTATCTGCTGGCTGTTTTTATAAGCCGAAGCATCCGGTTGTATATTTTTGCTCTGGTGGGTAAAAGCATCAATTTATCGGATAATCTGCTGCTGCTGTTTTTCCTGGTGTTATTATTAGTGGCGGTTATTCAAATGCTGCAGGGAGCCCGTAAATGGCGGCTGAACAGGGCAGACACTTCAAAGGTGAAAAGAGATGAAGCCCTGCCCAAATGAAATAAAAATAAACCGAAATCAAATTAACATATTTCCTGCTCCGGTTTTTTTCAGCAGCGGAAAATTCTGCTGCAGTATCCATCCGATTTTTATTATCAAGCTGCAATCCATCTTTTACTGAACGCAGAAATGTCATTCATCATTTTTATGTTGCGCTGATTTTTTGTGGTCGGGCAGTTCTTCCTTTGCCCTTTTTTCCATCTCCCTGGCATTTTCCCAATCATCACCATCGGGCTCAGGGGGCGCCTCTTTATTTACCGCAACCGGATCATAGTGCAGTTTAACCAAATAGGGCAGGTGGTCAGATCCCCATTCCCTGCGAGTTTCAATCTGAACCACCCGGAAATGGTCCGAATGAAATACCTGATCCAGCGGAAAGCGCAGAAAAAAAGGCAGATTTGTGGAAAAGGTAGGAAAGATTCCCCGTCCCTTGCGCGGGTCCAGCAATTTGCTGATCTTTTGAAAAAGCCGGGTGGAATAGGACCACGGCACATCATTAAAATCTCCCGCTACAATAACAGGCCTTTTAAAATCCCTCAGTTCTTTACCCACTTTAATTAATTCGGCATCCCGCTGAGTGGAATGCTGCAGTTTGGATGGGCGGGGGGGACGCGGGTGAAGGCCCCGGAAACGAATGTAGTGCCCCGAGCGCAGTTTTATCCGGGTATCGAGGGAGGGAACTTTCTGTTCCACCAGATAATCAATTCTGGTATCGATAAGCTGCAGTCTGGAATAGAAAAGCATTCCATAGGTATTATCCAGCGGTTCTTTTACCCGAAAGGGATAATCTGCTTCCAGCTCCTTAAGATGTGCTTCCCACCATTGATTGGTCTCCTGGCACAACAACAGGTCGGGCTTTACCTCCCGCACAATTTTTAGCAGGCTTTCAGCTTCGCGGTTAAACTGAAGCACATTGCTGACCATTATACTGATCTCATGCTCAGGGTCTTTCTCCCCGGTGGTGTGCGACTGAACAGGATAAAAAGGCAGATAGGGAAAAAGCAGATACGCCTGGTATATCAGCAAAATGGCAAGGCCTGCAATCAGGGCCAGATCATATATTTTGTGATAATCGCAGAAGAACAGAAAGGAAAGCAGTACAAGTAAGGTGAAAAGGGCAAC
>JBAPTX010000335.1:0-2578 GCA_049282375.1 Calditrichia bacterium | reverse complement strand
ATCCCCGGCAGGGCGAAGATATGGAAACGGCCACAATACGACGGCTGGAAGAGGAACTGGGTATTAGAACACATCTGAAATATCTTTTTAAATTCCAGTACCAGGCCAGGTTTAACGAAAAAGGTTCGGAAAATGAGCTGTGTTCGGTTTATGTGGGGGTTGCTGCCGGACCGGTCAGAGTCAATCCAAATGAAATTTCGGACTGGAAATTCTTCAGCGTTGAAGAACTGGAAACCCGAATGGACCGGCACCCGGAACAATTTACCCCCTGGTTTAAAATGGAATGGCGACGGATGAGGGAAGAGTACTGGGAGAAAATTGAGAAGCTGTGGAAGTGACAGGCCGTGATGCAAAAGCCGTGATGCATCAAATTATCCCCGGCTTAAAAGCCGGGGCTATTCATACCACCGGCGACACCCCCGCTCGTCGAGTGATGCCGAAGGAGTTGTACCGAGACGGGCGCTGTGTTCAAAACGCAGTATGGACGGTTTTAAAAAAGATTGAACAGGTTCAGTAAAATAATAAAAATCGAGATCGGCACCAGAAACCGCACCAGCACCCCCCAGGAAGGCCCCCAGCGGGTAAATCCGGGATTACCATGGGCCAACTCCGCGGCGGCGTGTTTTGCGCCCCAGACCCAGCCCACAAAAATCGACAGCAGCAGCGCACCGATTGCCAGCGACAGATTCCCCCAGATGAAATCCATCAGCGATAAGAATTCCATTCCCCCGGTAATGGGTTTGCTCAGCCAGCCGACCGCTCCCTGAGACAAGGCGGAGGGCAGGCCGATGGCAAATACCAGTATTCCCACCAGCCATACCGCCATTTTTCGCGCCAGCGCCTTTTCATCCACCAGATAAGCGGTTGCCACTTCCAGCAGTGAAATGGTGGAGGTGAGCGCTGCAATGGACAGCAGCACAAAAAAGAAAACCCCCACCAGAATACCGAATGGCATTTGTGAAAAAATGCCGGGCAGCACATTGAAGACCAGTCCGGGCCCGGCTGCAGGGTCCTGGTTCATGGCAAACAGCGCCGGAAAAATGATAAGACCGGCCATAATGGCAATGGCGGTATCCGCCAGGGCTACATAAATCCCGGAAGTAATCAGGTTATCTTCTTTGGAAATATAGCTGCCGTACGTGACCATCAGCCCCATTCCCAGGCTCAGGGAAAAGAAAGCCTGCCCCAGGGCGGCCACAATGACATCCCCGGTAATTTTGCTGAAATCGGGTTTAAGATAAAACGCCAGCCCGCGCCCGGAACCCGGCAGCAGATTGGCATACACAATCAGAACCAGCAGCAGAAAAAACAGAATGGGCATCAACACCTTGGACCATTTTTCAATGCCTCCCTGAACGCCTCCATATACAACCAGCACTGTAAACAGGATAAAAAGCGCGTATAATCCGATCACCAACCAGGGGTTTGCAACAAACGATTCAAAGGCGGCATGATTGGAAAACATTGTCTTGAAAATGTACCCGAAGGTCCAGCCGGCAATAACGGAATAGTAGGACAGAATAAAGATTCCGGTAATGATGCCGAGCCCACCCACCCAAATCCAGGCGCTGCGGGGCCGGATGGCGGAAATAGCGCCGACCGGATTTTTCTGAACAGCCCGGCCCAGGGCCAGTTCGGCAAACAAATACGGCAAACCGATTACCACAATGCAGATCAGGTAAACAAATACAAAAGCGGCTCCGCCATTCTGCCCGGTAATATAGGGGAAGCGCCAGATGTTGCCGAGACCGATAGCAGAACCCGCCGCCGCAAAAATGAACCCGAGTTTTGAACTCCACTGTCCGCGATTTGCCGAAGAATCCATTGAAATTTGCCTCCTTATTTGATGAAGGCTGCCCTCTTTCCCGGCAGCCTTGAACCGCCTAATCTGTTTTTATTGAGATGTCATCGGATAATTCATTTATATCATCTGTCTGATGGGGAAAATAGGTTTTCAACTTCTCGCCGATCATTTCCACACCTTTGCTGATGCCGCCCACAAAATCTTCCTGCCGGAACTTCTGCTGCATGACCTGCACCACATCCTCCCAGAAGTTTTCCGGTACGGTTTTATTAATCCCTTCATCCCCCAGAATGGCAAATTTTTGATCCGCAGTTGCCAGGAAAATCAGAACACCGTTTCTCTGTTCGGTTTGCTGCATGCCGATTTTATGAAAAACTTCCAGCGCTTTTTGAAAAATATCTTTTCCGCCGGATTTTTCCAGATGCAGGCGGATTTCCCCGGACGTTGCCTTTTCCGCATTTCCAATCGCGTTAACAATGGCCTGTTTCTCAACGTCACTGAAAAATCTGGCCGGATTACTGGAACGGTTCATCACTGGTCTCCGCTAATCATTTTTAAAAAATGTGAATTGGGTTTACTGCAGGTAAAAATCTTCAAAGGCATACAGTAACTGACAAGCTGCAGATGGTCATAATGAGATTGTCGCATCATTAAAAACTCAAATAAAAACTTTTTTCGGGAAAAGATGGGTCACCAGCTTCCGGTTGCACCGCCGCCGCCGAAACTGCCGCCGCCGCCACTGAAGCCGCCTCCGCCGAAACCGCCCCCAAAACC